>NZ_JAUBRN010000014.1:0-123002 GCF_036701875.1 Microcoleus sp. MON1_C5
TTTTAAGTCGGGAAGTTTTTCCATTCCTTTATCTAATGTCTATCTCGTCTTCTTGTCAAGGGGGTTGAGCAATTACGGATAATCGACGGGATTTTTTGGGCCTAATGGCGATCGGGCTTTTGTTAATGATTTTGTTGCCGGCGCCCAGGGTACTCCTTGAGTGGTTAAATGTTTAGAAGGAAGAGGGAAGAGGGAAGAAGGAAGAAGGAAGAGGGAAGAAGGATTGATTTATCTAGTAGAAAAAGAAGAAGGAATAAGTAAGAAAAGAGAGGTTCACAAATTATCCAATGGTTGCTATATTAGGACTTCGGCATGGGGGTTAGAAACCCGGTTTCTTACTAGATACTTCTCTAAAAAACCACGATTTATTCCAGAAAGCGGGTTTCTAAGGCGTAAGTCCTGTATACAAACGAGTTTAGCGTTTATTAACTCGCTTTCTCTCTCCAAGTAATCTATAGTTTCAGCGACTTATCTGAGAAATATGTCTTACAAATCCTTTACTTTCCAACAATTAAAAGAGCGATTTGGATTGGAACCGTCACTCAGTCCTATTTGGAGTGCCAAGGTTGTTCCTGTAGAACCCTCCGAATGGTTTTGGAGAAGCCTCGAAATTAGTTCTAACACTGCTGTTACAACTGCCAAAGAACGTTCCGAACGGATTATTTCTCCTCTTTTGTTAGAATTTAGGGAAAGGAACCACAGACAATTTTCTATTTTTTCTGGTTGGTCGTTTGATGTAGATGTTGAGCAGGGATTGAATGGGGAATGCGACTTTCTATTATCTTCTGTGCCGTTTGATTTGGAAATTAAAGTTCCGGTTTTTGCATTGAGAGAAACGAAAGGCCCAGAAATAGAATCTTGTCTGCCACAGTGTGCAGCACAAATGGTAGCGGCTCAGCTATTTAACGAACGCGAACACAATTCCATACCTGCCGTATTTGGCTGCGTAACTACTGGCGTTGTCTGGCGGTTTCTTAAATTAGATGGAAATAATTTAATTATTGATGCTGATGTTTATTGTGTCGATAATGTTCCTAGGATTTTAGGTGTGTTGCAAACAATTGTTAATTCATACAAATAATTTAACGACTCTAATAAAATAGGTTGCTAGGTAAAATTATGTTGTTATTACAAACTTAATGATATTTTTTTACCGGAGGCGAGAGCGAAAAAGTTTGACCGCAAATTAAATCATCTAGCTGTACAAATGATCGCAATTACTCCCGAACAAATAGCGCTAATTCCCATTTATCGCGAGAAGTGGCGACAAATTGGACTTTCGATAAAACCAGTCGATCGCCCGCAAGCGACAGCGGCCATCAACACCGCCTACAACATCATCGGCTGTCCTGAACCGGAAATTATTTTCTGTGACAGCCCTTACATAGCTTTGCAAGCTGTTGAACCGCTAAGGATACGCGATTCGGGTCTGGGAATGGGCAGCGAAATCAGAAACAAAATTCATAATGAATTGTACGATATATTACGAAGTCAACTGGGCAGGGAACTGGAAAATCAAATTTACAGCAAACTCTATAATCCGCTGTATGCTCAACTGATGAATCAACTGCACCTTCATGTTAAAGACGAAGTTTACTTCAAATTAGCAAGGAAGTTGGGCGGGAGATTTCAGAGATTCCTGATCGATCAGGCTTATCATAATAACACCATAGTTTCCGAACTGTCAGCCTGTCACGGAAGTTGGGTGGATTTTTGTATTGGCGCGCTCAATTTGGAGTACGATCGCCCTTTATACTCAGCCTTTAAATCTTTAGTGGAAAACTGCGGCTGGATTTACCCGTTCGAGAAAAAGTGCTTTGTGTGCGATCGCCCGATCCAACTTCATTTTGATAGCGAATATTTGCTCCACGCAGAAGGTCAACCAGCGGTTGAATTTGCTGACAAGTTCAGTGTATACTCTTATCGCGGCGTCCGACTGCCAGAAATAATTGGTCAAGTTCCGTCGCAGTCTTGGCAAGCTTCATGGCTGTTAACAGAACAGAATGCCGAAGTGCGGCGAGTTTTGATTCAGGCGATCGGCTATCCGAGAATTTGTCAAGAATTGCAAGCAACAGAATTGGATTCTTGGCAAGAATATACTTTGTTGAAAATTAAGAATAATATAGACATAGAGCCAATTTATTTGTTAAAGATGACTTGTCCGAGTACGGGACACCTTCACGCTTTGCGAGTGCCGCCAAAATTGCGATCGGCTAAAGAAGCGATTAGCTGGGTAAATTGGGGGATAGATCCCGAAGAATTTCAAGTCCAGACTTGACCGAAAGCATCCAGGATACAAGCCCCCGGATTCATCCGTGGAGAAATAAAAAACCTGTATCCGATAAACACGCCCCCGAATTTATCCGTGGGGTCAATGCTTCAATCTAAAATCTAAAATCTAAAATCTAAAATCGATTGACGGGAAAGTTTAGAGTTTTGAGCACACCAGTTTACAGCTAAAGAATTACAGCGCCACAAAAGCAGCGTTCTGCACAAGTCCAGAACAATTAAAAAATGTAGAATTGCAGCCACCGCTTGATACTATGTACTCTGGCAGCTAAAACCCACAACTTCAAATCGACATGAGCCAGCATTCAGACCGCATTGCCCCTCACGGCGGCACCCTGGTCCACCGCATTGCCACACTAGACCAAAGACAAGAATTTTTCGATAAAGCAGAAGTCTTGCCGCGAGTCCAGCTTTCGGATCGATCGATCTCCGACCTGCAAATGATCGCCATCGGCGCCCTGAGTCCCCTCAAAGGGTTCATGAACGAAGCTGATTATCGATCGGTCGTTAAACAAATGCGCCTCTCCAACGGCCTGCCGTGGTCGGTTCCCATCACCCTCTCGGTTTCCCAAGCAGTCGCCGACTCTCTCAAAGAAGGCACTTTAGTGCGCCTCGACTCGCCGGCGGGCGAATTTGTCGGGCTCTTGGAACTTGCAGAAAAATACCACTACAGCAAAGAAGAAGAAGCCCTCAACGTCTACCGCACCGACGACCTCAAACACCCGGGCGTCCAAGTAGTAGACAAATCCGGGCCCGTTAACCTCGCAGGTGATGTTTGGCTGCTGGAACGCGGACTAGACCCCCGGTTTCCCCAATACCAAATTGACCCGGCGAAATCGAGAATGCTGTTCACAGAAAAAGGATGGAAAACGATAGTCGGTTTCCAAACCCGAAACCCCATCCACCGCGCACACGAATACATCCAAAAATGCGCCTTAGAAACAGTAGACGGCTTGTTTCTGCACCCGCTAGTCGGGACGACAAAAGAAGACGACATCCCGGCTGATGTGCGGATGCGCTGCTACGAAATTCTGCTAGAAAAATACTATCCACACGATCGCGTAATTTTGGCAATTAATCCAGCGGCGATGCGCTACGCCGGGCCGCGAGAAGCAATTTTTCATGCTTTAATCCGCAAAAACTACGGCTGCACTCACTTTATCGTGGGGCGCGATCATGCTGGAGTTGGCGATTATTACGGCACTTACGATGCCCAATATATTTTTGACGAATTTGAACCCGGAGAATTGGGAATTGTGCCGATGAAATTCGAGCACGCTTTCTATTGCACGCTGACGGAACAAATGGCTACAACTAAAACAAGTCCCAGCACTCCCGAACAACGGGTGCATTTGTCTGGAACCAAAGTTCGGGAAATGCTGCGCGCTGGAAAATTGCCGCCGCCGCAGTTTTCCCGGCCGGAAGTTGCCGCAGAATTAGCCAAGGCAATGAATATTTTCAATTACGAGATTTAAATCTTGAACATTGGTGGGGGCGACATTCTGCATAGTTTTTAATTTTGAGTTTTGAGTTTTAAATGGGAAATTTTCAACTTAAAGCTCAAAAGTTAAAACTTAAAAACTCCCTTAATACTAAACACTCACAATCTAATTAATTCCCCTAAAATTATTGAGGGGAATTTAACTTAAAATTCAAAACTTAAAATTCAAAGCTATTTAAAAATGGGACTCAAGCGGCGGGAATTTTTGCAGCAAGCTGGCCGGGTGCTGGCCGCCATCGGAATCAGCGAGGCCCTGTGGCTGCCGTTGGGCGATCGCTACCTCCAAGCCTTAGCGCAGCCGACAGCCAGGAAATTGGCTTTGTTGGTTGGCGTTGACAAATATCCAGACTCGCCCCTGCACGGCTGCGTCACGGATGTGGAATTGCAGCGGGAACTGCTGATATATCGGTTTGGGTTTGTGCCGTCGGATATTTTGACTTTGACTGACGCTAAAGCTACGAGGGAGAATATCGAGACGGCTTTTGTCACTCACTTGACTCAACAAGCAAAACCCGGTGACGTGGTAGTTTTTCACTTTAGCGGCTGCGGTAGTCGAATTAGTTTGGGCGAGTCTCCTGGAAAAATGCAAAACAGTTTGGTGCCGGCGGATGATGTTTTGCCGTTGTTAGCAAACCGGGCGGTGAACGATATTTTAGAGGAAACGCTGTTGCTGTTGATGCGATCGCTCGCGACAGAAAATGCGATCGCCATCCTCGACACCAGCTACACCTATCCGGGTTTCCCCAAAAACGGCAACTTTCGCATTCGCTCCCGCCCCCGCCCCACCATCGGCGAGCCTCGCCTCGCAGAATTAACGTTTGCCCAAGACCTCCGCTCCCGCCCAAATCTCCGTCCGGACGCCGCCGTACTTGCCGCGGGCGCGAATTCCGCACTCGCCGCCGAACAAGAGTGGAACGGATTTACCGCAGGTTTGTTTACCTACGCCCTCACCCAAACTTTGTGGTGGGCAACTCCCGCTAGCAGTTTCAGCGTCAGTTTCGGCCGCGCTGCGGGTAATGTCGAGCAAATTGCGGGGTTATCGCAGCAACCGCAAATTCTCAATCACGATTTAACAACCGCGTCGGCGGTGAATTTTTCAAATTTAATTTTGAATTCCCCTGCATCTGACGGCGCTGTGACGGCGGTGGAAGAGGGGGGCAAAACTGTGCAGTTGTGGCTGGGCGGGTTGTCGCCCGGGGTTTTGGAGTGCTGCGGGGGTTCTGTGTTTGCTGTGGATTCCTCCGAGGGCGCGAGGCTTTTGCTGCGGGGACGCACGGGCCTCTCTGCTAAAGCCCAAGTTTTAGATGGGTCTGCTCAAACAGACGGCCAATTAACAGTCGGCGAACTCGTGAGGGAAGAAATTCGGGTATTGCCGCGAAACATCGGTTTGACAGTAGCTTTGGACTCGGGTTTGGAACGCATCGAGCGGGTGGACGCTACCAGCGCCTTTGCGACTGTGCCGCAAGTTTCGGCGGTAGGCAGCGAGCAATTGGCTGACTGTCGGTTCGGCAGAGTCCCGGAAACAACTTTAGCCGCAACAGTCTCGCCTCACGAGCCTGTTTTGTCTCAAAGGCGTTACGGTTTGTTTTCTTTGGCTCAAATGCTGATTCCCGATACTGAGGGCGACGGGGGAGAAGCAGTTAAGGTGGCGGTGCAGCGCTTGACTCCGCAGTTGAAAGCGCAGCAGGCGGGGAAGTTGCTGCGGCTGACTATCAATGAGGGTTCTTCGCGCCTGAAGGTGCGGGCCGAGCTGGTAACTCTCGCACCGCAAGCGCGGGCTGTGGCGCAGCGAGAGCCGATGCGGGCCGGCGGTGATTATCGGCTGGAACCCCTGAGCGCGGAAAGTGAGAAATCGGCAAGCGCTCATATACTAAGTTTGCCAGAGGGCAGCCGAATTAGCTACAGGTTGTATAACGACAGCGATCGCCCGGTTTACTTTGCGGTGTTTTGCTCGGACTGCGCGGGAAGGCTGTCTGTGCTCGGCGCTGAGGGCAAAGACTCTGTGGGGGGGATGTCGCGGGCGATCGCTCCTGGGGAGAATTTGACCGTGCCGGCGGCTGGGGCTGTTGGGTTGGCGGTATCTGGGCCGATCGGACTTGCGGAAACTCGGATTATATTTAGTGAGAAACCCTTCGCTCAAACTCTGGCTGCAATAGAAGCCGAAATGCAGCAAACGAGGGATGCCCTGCCAATTCGAGTGTTGTTGAATCCTTTAAATGTGGCGCGGGCGGTACTCGAAGATTTGCACGTCGCTAGCATTCCGGGGGTGCAGAAAGTGGGGATATCGACGGACGATTTGGCTTTGGATGTGAATGTTTGGGCAACTCTGAGTTTTGTTTATCGGGTGGTTTAATTGAAAAATGGGGACTTGGGAATGTTTTCTATAACCTATAATCCGAATCTATCCCAGTACGAAATCGATATTCACTTCCACATCAGGAAAGGCGAGCGACGCAACTTGTTGACCCCGCCAAAATTTTTGGATTAAACTGTAACCATTAGGAGTCGGCTGGCGGTAAACTTCTAAACATTGTGCCTCTATATCTACTAGCCAGACTTCAGGAATGAGCGATCGAGCGTAAATAAGAACTTTCACATCTCGATCGTAATCAACCGTGCTATCGGATACTTCTACCAACAGCAAAACTTCTGACGCTACTGGATGTGCTGTTGAATAGTAATCAGCCCGGGGTTTCAGCAATACTACATCAGGTTGAGGTTCGGTGCGCTCGTTCAACTGGATGGGGTTTTGCACATCCAGAAAAGCCCGGTTACTGGGAATTTCGCTGAAAAGTCCGATGAATCGTCTCACACAGGAAGCATGACGAGTTCCAATTGCTGCCATTTGGATAAGTTCTCCTTCTATCAGTTCTACCCGATCGCCCTCGGAAAGAATACCAGCTTTGCCCATTAAATGATATTCTTCTACTGTCAACAACCTTTTGAGTAATTGCACTGCCATAACCCACCGCGCTGCTAATTATTTTTTAAATTGTAGTCGATCGGCCAAGGAAGAAGTTATGGTCATGAGTAGTTGGTAATGTCAACAGTCAACCGTCGTCCAGCAAACAGTCAACTGTCAACAGTCAACCGTCAACAGACTGATAAAGCTTTTCTACCATTTGAGCCAAGCGTTTCATTGCAGTTTCAATCTCATCATTTGTTGCAGTCAAACTGATGCGTAAACACTCATGTTTGTGCTGCCAATCTTCCCGCAAACCTGGGAAGAAAGAACTTCCCGGCACGACAATTACGCCAACTTTTTTCAACTCTTGATACAGTTCCCAATCAGTCATTGGCAAATCTTTCAGCCATAACCATGCGAAAATTGCTCCTTCGCCCCGGTGCAAGAACCACGGCAAATCTTTCGGCATTGCTTGTTCGAGAGTGGTTTCTACGATCGCAAATTTGCTTTGATAGTACGGCCGAATTACATTGATGGAGATGTCGGCAAGAGCGCCGGAAGCAATTGCCCGAGTTGCGATCGCCTGTCCGTATCTCGGCGAATGAATGCACATATTGGTCTGAAAACATTCTAATATTTGAATGATTTTTTCATCGCCGATCGCAATTCCGATTCTTTCTCCCGGCAATCCCGCTTTCGACAAACTCATACAGTGCACGATATTGCCACCAAAAATCGGCGTCATTTCGGTAAAATTCAAGGACGGGAACGGAGGGCCGTAGGCGGAATCAACGAACACCGGCACGTCGAAAGCGGCCGCTAAATCGGCAATTTTCTTAACTTCGTCGTCGGTGAGAACGTTGCCGGTGGGGTTGCAGGGACGGGAAAAAATGACGCAACCGGTGGTTTGGTCGATCGACAATTGGCTGAAATCCGGGCGGTATTTGAACCTGTGGGCGGCTGCATCAATATCGAGGGTAGGTTTGCAAGCGACTACCGCTTCGGGAATCAAGCTAACGCCGCCGTAACCCGTGTAGTCTGGGCTCAACGGTAGGACGATATTTTTAAGGCTACCCCCCCTAGCCCCCCCTTCGTAAGGGGGGGATGGGGGGGGTGCGGTGTAGCCGCCGAAAGCGTTGGCTGCGTAGAAATAGATCGATTGACTACCGGGAGTAATTAGGATATTGCGATCGGTCAAATTCAATCCGTAACGCTGGTTAAAATCCGCCAATACCGCATTGATAAACGGCTGATAACCTTGACTGGAACCGTAGCGACAAACCACCTCGCCGTATTCTGGGCTCGCCAAAAGTTCCGCAGTGCAGTCGCGCCACAACTGCTCAACTTCCGGCAAAATCACCGGATTTCCGGCGCTCAAATTGATAAACTCCTGCCCGCTGCCGGCTCTGAGTGTTTCAATAATATCTTTCATAATTGCCCGAACTCCCGTGAGGTGGGACATCTGAGCGCCAAATTGAGTCAGGGCAGGGTTCATAGCAAATGCAGCGACAATGATAGAAGTTTACAGTTTATCTATAATAACTCCAGTCGCAGGCGTTAGCGTAGCTTGGCTGGGGCATGGGTTGTCGATCGAGCGTCTGATTAATTCAATAAACTCGATCGCACAGCATTTTGTTTTTCCCCTCTGCGCGCGCCGGAGCATAAGATTCAGGGCATTTGTGAAGCCCTATCGATCGATCGATCGAACATCGATCGAACAGTGTTTTTTGTCTAAAAATTAGCGAACGGAACAGCATTATCTAATTCAAGAGTTTTGGTAAGATTTCACACCGCCGCGCCCCATGAATTGCCCATACTTGACAGCAGCCATTGGAAACATCTAATATTAGCACTGTAACCCGATCGCAACAGAATTTTATTGGCTCCGGTTACTGCTATAATTGCAGGTTTAATCCAGCCTCAAGACTCAGATTTGTTGCTAGCTCATTTTCATGATTCGCGGTTTGCTGACAGCGGTGCATTTTATCATCAATCCGACTAAAGCCAAGATAGCTCGTAAGGTCACCCTTTGAGTGGCGTTACATAACAAATACATAAATCCCAACCCAAATTAACTGCCGTCAACTTCAACACAACAATGACACACTTTCCACTTATAGAATATGAGCAACTTACCGATCCTAAAGCCAAAGCGGTGTACGAAGAAATCTTGACAGACTTGGGTTTTGGCATCGTCCCCAACCTGTTCAAGTCAATGGCAATCAACCCTGACCTATTAGAAGCAAATTGGAAAAAATTCCGGGGAACCATTCTGCAAGGAGACTTACCCCGCACGCTTAAAGAAATGGTCGGCGTCGCTATTTCCCAATCAAATAATAGCGAGTACGCTCTCCAAGTTCACCTGCACGGATTGTCAGCCTTGGGGATGAGCGAAGAACTACTGCGAACCCTAGTTTCTGACTTTGCCAACTGCCCTTTGCCAAAACGTGATAAAGCGGTAATTACCTTTGGCTTGCTGGCTGCTACAAAACCTCTGGAAATGACAGAAACTGATTACCAAAATCTGCGGGATTTAGGACTTGATGATTCAGAAATCTTTGAGATTATTGCGACAGCAGACTTGTTTAGCTTTGTCAACCGATATACTGATGCAATAGCCCTCGAAATAGATGCTTTGTAATCTATATTTTATACCCATATTATGGGCGATCGGCTAGAAGATCAAGATCGAGAAGAACTTCTGTTAACAGCCCGCCGTTTGTTAGCAGAAGCTCAAGCGCTTTCCATCCGCATTTCCGCTGTCAACGAAGTTGCCACTGCTATTAACCGCACCCTGGATCTCAACCAGATTTTGCGGGTACTAGGCAAGCAAGCCAAATGGTTGCTAGACTTTGAACACTGTAGCGTTTGCCTGTACAGCACTAACGCTTGCATGACCTTATTTGGCCGGCATATCCCTGTAGATATTGGAGCCCTCCCAGAGGGCGGGCCTATTCACAAGGCTTTCACCACACGTCAACCTCAATTAATTCAAGAAGCGGGTGCTACTGCTATTTTATCCCCCTACGCTTCGCAAATTATCCTTCCCTTGGAAAGCGAAGGTAAGGTTTTAGGAACCATTAATTTTGCCACAACCAAGCCGCGGGCTTACACTCAAGAAGACTTGCGGATTGGCTATCTTTTGGCTTTGCAGCTATCCTCAGCTATCCGCAATGCTGAACGTTTTAAAGAGATAAATAGCCTGTATTCCGAGCTCGATGCCGAAAAGCACAAATCAGATCGGCTACTGTTGAACGTGCTGCCGGTGGAAATTGCCGAGGAACTCAAAAATAACGGCAAAGTCGAACCACTTTATTATGATAACGTATCGGTTTTATTTACTGACTTTAAAGGCTTTACTCAGTTATCTGAAAAAATGACTCCGCGAGAGTTGGTTGACGAACTAGATTATTGTTTTTCTTATTTCGATCGCGTGATGGATAAATACTCTATGGAAAAACTGAAGACTATTGGCGACAGCTATATGTGCGCTGCAGGAATTCCTACGCCTCGCCCAACACACGCATTTGACGCTGTACTTGCTGCCATAGAAATTCGACAGTTCATGGATTTGCGAAAATGGCAGAAAGCTCAACAAAATATCCCTTATTGGGATATCCGCATTGGCATTCATTCAGGCCCAATACTTGCTGGGGTAATTGGCCATAAAAAGTTTTCCTATGATGTATGGGGAGATACAGTTAATATTGCATCTCGGATGGAATCTTCGGGCGTACCTGGAAATATCAATATCTCTCACGACACGTTTGAATTAGTTAAAGATTTTTTTGAATGCGAATACCGAGGAAAAATTTATGCTAAAAATAAAGGCGAGTTGGATATGTATTTGGTTCACCATCTTAAATAAATTAGGGAATGGCTAATTGCCCAGGGAAAATGGCTAAGCGAGCCTTTATACCATTTTAGATTTTAGATTTGGGATTTTAGATTTTGATTAGGGAATGACTGATTACTATCACGTTTGGGATCGCGGGCCTACAGTTGGCGTTTTTTTGACGGGTGTTAGATATAGCAATCCTCAATCAGTCGTAAATTTTTTACCCCACCCCAACCCTCCCCTTGGTAAGGGGAGGGAGTAAGAAATTCACAAATGACTTAGGATTGCTATATTGAAATAAAACTCAAGTATGAACTGAGAATATATCGCTCGAAGTTTTTTTTCATAGTTCGGTATTGTATCGGATTGTCACCAGGCTATATTAAAATTATCGAGTTGTAGATTTTATTTTTAAATTATTTATGAGTATTTGGCAAGTCGATTTTTACCGCCGCCCTCTCCAAGACGAAACTGGCAAACCACTGTGGGAACTCTTAATTTGCGACTCGGAAGGCAGTTTTCAATTTAGCGCTGTTTGCCGCCAGGGGGCCGCAAATTCCACTTGGCTAGCTTCGCAGTTGCAGCAGCAAGCTCAAACCCAAAATTTGCCCGCATTGATTCAAGTATTTAGGCCTCAGTCTCTGGGCTTAATCGAAGCTGCGGGCAAAGTTTTGGGCGTCAAGGTGGAAGCGACTCGGCGCACTGCGGCTCTGAAATTGCTGCTGCAACAACGCGCCAAAGAATATTCGAGTATGCCTAATTATACAGGTGAAACTTACAGTGCGATCGCCCTCGACTCGCCGCCCCCCGTGCCTTTACCCGAAAACCTCTGGGGCGATGGCTGGCGTTTTGCTTCCCTACCCGCCGGCGACATTGAAGAGGCTTTCCAAGGGCGTCCCCTGCCAATTTTGGAAATGCCAGAATTTCTGTTACCGCTGAATTTGGGCTTGGCCTCAACAGTACCCGTACCGGGAGTGGTGATTGACGGCGGACGCCAGTCTATGCGGTTGGCTAGATGGCTTCAGGATGCCAAACCTTTCGCTTTGAATTATATTGCTGGAGAACCAGACGGATTGATATTGGAAGCTGGGTTAGTAGATAGGTGGGTTGTGGCTACTTTTGAAGATAGCGAGGTGAAAGCCGCGGCCCAAATTTACCAACAGCGGAAGCAATTAAGTAAAGGATTACATTTTTTATTAGTGCAGCCCGATGATAGTGGCATGACTTATACAGGCTTTTGGCTGTTGAATTTTGATCGATAAGATGTAATATCAATTCCGGTTGCACGAGCGAAATGATTGTTGACCGTTGACTGTTGACTGTTGACTGTTGACTCAGCGTCGAAAAACTGAATGGTTGAGTGTTAACTGTTGACTCGATTTTATTATTCCGATGCAACCGGAAACGATATAAATAATATTATTGGTGATGTCGATCGCTCGCGTGCCGAAAAATAGTAAAACATTGTCCGAGCTCAGTTCCCGAAGATACAGACTCAAACACAACTTTTAAAACAGCTTCTTGAGCTAGCAAGAGATAGTGTAGCAAAGTTATTCCACAACTAAAATCAATCCGTTTCGGATGCCCTGACACACTCGGTTGATGTGAGAGTGGTCTTTTTCGTTAAGACCTTTCTCCGCTAGCATTGCTGACTTCAGCAGCCGTCTGTCAAGGGGGGTAATTTGGCGAAAAGCAAAAATGCGCTCGACGATCGCCTCGATCGAGATTTTGGGGAGGTTAGCAGAGCTGACAGTCATGGTCTTAACACGCTAAAAACAAGTAACAGAACTATGTACCTTTATTTTTAAAGATTTTGTGAAGGTATTTTGTGATTAAGATCACAGATATTTTGTGACAAAATAGTGTATGTCGGGTGACTGCTATCACGAAATCTTCAATTATCTTTACCCCAACTTAACGATGGCCCGATAGAATCACTCTTGTAAAACTCAAGCAGAGGGTAAAAATGGCACAAGCAAAAATCGGAATTATCGGCGGCAGCGGTTTGTATAAAATGGAGGCCCTCAAGGATATTGAAGAGGTGAAAATTGATACACCTTTTGGATCGCCATCCGATGCCGCAATTGTGGGAACTTTGGACGGTACGCCGGTAGCATTTCTGGCTAGACACGGCCGGAACCACACTTTTTTGCCCTCAGAAGTGCCGTATCGCGCAAATATTTATGCAATGAAGAGTTTGGGAGTTGAGTATTTAATCTCAGCGTCGGCGGTTGGTTCTCTGAAAGCTGAGGCGAAACCTTTAGATATGGTAGTGCCCGATCAGTTTATCGATCGTACAAAAAATCGAGTTTCTACCTTTTTTGGAGAAGGAATAGTCGGTCACATCACATTCGGCGATCCGGTGTGCGGCGAATTGGCTAAAGTATTGGCAAGTGCGATCGAATCCTTGAACCTCCCCGACGTTACCCTGCACCGGGGCGGCACCTACGTCTGCATGGAAGGCCCCGCATTTTCCACAAAAGCAGAATCCCACCTTTACCGCAGTTGGGGGGCGACAGTCATCGGAATGACAAATTTGCCGGAAGCAAAATTAGCCAGAGAAGCAGAAATTGCCTACGCAACTTTAGCATTAGTCACAGACTACGATTGCTGGCATGAGGATCACGACAGCGTAACTGTAGAAATGGTAGTTGCAAACTTGCACCGCAATGCAGCAAATGCCCAAAAAGTTATTCAAGAAACAGTCCGTAGACTAACAGAAAATCCCCCCGTTTCCGAGTCGCATTCAGCTTTGAAATATGCAATTCTGACTCGGCTGGATCAAGTGCCGACCGCAACTAAGGACAAAATGGGTTTGCTATTGAAAAAGTATTTGTAAAACGAACCGCGAAGATGCAAAGAGCGCGAAGGAAAAACTGCATCTCTTCCTTCGCGTCCTTAGCGTCTTCGCGGTTCATTTAATCTTACGACCTATTCGTTATCCTATAGTTGACGATTATATCTGAAGGATTAATTTATCAACTGCTTGAATGCGTCGTGTTCGCGAATCTTCTCCAAATCAGCTTCACTTTTTGCCAACTCTTTACACACATTCGGATTGAGATTGAGGGCGCGCTTTAAATTTTCAATTGCTAATTCAATTTTACCTTGTAAGGCATAACATCGGGCTTTATTATACCAAATTCTGTAAAAATCCGGCCGGATTTTAGCAGCATTGTCGTAGGAATCAATCGCAGCTTCGTATTTTTGCAATTTGGAGAGTGCAACGCCTCGATTGTTCCAAGCATCAGTATAATCATTTTTAATTTGTAGGGCTTGATTGTAAGAAATTACTGCTTGTTCGTACTCCTGCATTTTGGAAAAAGCAACGCCTCGGTTGTTCCAAGCATCGGCATAATCGGGTTTGGCTTGAATTGCCTGTTCGTAACAGCCGATCGCCTCTTGGTACTTTTGCAACTCCAACAATACCACACCTCGATTGTTCCAAGCATCGGGATAATTCGGACGAATTGTAGTAGCTTGTTCGTAAGAGGCGATCGCCTCTGGATACCGCTGCATTCTCGTGAGCACTACTCCCCGGTTATTCCAAGTATCGGCTAAATCCGGCTGAATTTGCAGGGCCTGATCGTAAGCTGCGATCGCATCTTGATAACGGTTTTCAAAGAAACAAGCATCTCCCTGTTTAGCATAGTCGCCGGCCGTCAATAACTTTTGGTAATTGCCATAGTTAACCGGAGCAAATTCTTGAATTTGGGCATCCGGGAATAAAAGGTCTGTTTCTGCCTCTGCCGGATGACTTTGCTGTTGAATTTCGCCTAAGATAGTTTCAGCGTCGGAAATTAATAGTTTTAATTGAGAGATTGTATCGTAATGGAGACTTTCAATTTCTTGGCGGGCAATTGTTGTCTGCTTGGACAATTTGCTCAACAGAAACCAAACCCCGACTCCGGCTGCTGTCGGAAACAAAGTTAGGGCAATTATCAGCCCGTTCAGCAGTACCGCCGTGCGCCCGAAAGCAATGTCAACTTCTTCTTGAACTCGATCGCGAATTTCTTCTTTAACTTGCTGCTGTGGGAATTCCTGCTGAATTAACAGTGTCGGCCTCGGTTCAGAGGCAGAAACGCTACTGGCGCAGACTAGAATAGTCGAAAGGGCGATCGGGCTAATACTTTTTCTAAAGATACTTGACAAACGCATTGCCTTAGTGATACGCACCTGAGTTGCGATTTCCATGTGTCAAGAGATGCTGATAACGATGATCCCAGACTAGCCCATTTGTTCAAAAACTATTAAATACAGGATATCTGTTGTGCAGTCCCCTCCGATCAAATTGCTGACGCAAGAATTGCTAGACGAAGTTGCCGCTTCCTCCCGCCGCAGTCCCCGACAGCGACAAAACTACAATTTCCACGACGATTTGTCTGAAAAAGTGCAGCGGTTTGTCAACGTGTTGCAACCGGGCACTTACGTCCGCCCTCACCAACACCTGCGCCCGCCTGCAATTAACGGTTTTGAGTTTTTTGCCGTGATTCAAGGAGAAGTCGGTATTGTTATTTTGAACGAAAACGGTCAAATCCTGCGCTCCTTGCGAGTCAGCGCTGCCGGCCCGACTCGCGCTGTCGAACTTCCAGAGGGTACTATTCACACGTTAGTAGCTTTGGCACCGGATACTGTGATTTTGGAGTTCAAGGAAGGGCCTTATGACGTGGCGGCAGATAAAGGCTTTTTGGCAGGTTTTCCTGCTGAGGAAACGGCGGCGGCGCGAGAATTAGTCCTGATTTGGGAAGCGGAATTTAACACTTGACTAAGGACTGATGACTGTTGACTGTTGACTGTTGACTGTTGACTGTTAAAAATCTCAAATCTCAAATCTCAAATCTAAAATCGATGGGCTGATTACTAATTACTGATGAATCTAATTGTCGTCATCCGATTGTATAAATCCGGGGCGGTGCGAATGATTTTTCTCAGGAGCTCATCAGTCACCCAAAAGACGAGGGGAAACGAAAATGCTTTGCTGAATTCGCTGCATAGTAGGTTGGTAGAAACGAGCAATCTATCGATCGCCTCCACTGATTCCAAACCGAGGAGCATTAAAGCTGGAGGCTTTTCGCCGTCTATTTCTGCTGCGATTGTCGTGTAGAGAGTTGTCGCCGATTCGGGCAAAAACAGTTGCTGCGGTTTCACGGGACAATTTACTTGCAGCCGATCGACTATTTGCTGCCGTAAAGTTAGCGAGTTGCAGTTGACTAAAACGAAAGAAAAGTAACCTTGGGAAAGACGGAGCGCCCGCATTAAAGTTGAGAACGACCGCTCGTTATATTTAGCTGAGTCGTACTTAGCTGCATTGTCTTTAGCTGTATTTTCTGAGCCTTGCTCGATAAACATAAATTGCATATTTTTTATCTAGTTTTAGAGATTTTCTAGATTAAATGATGTTTCTAAAGAAAATGTGAAGATCGAAACTTTATTTTTCCTTGAAAAACTTTGGGTAAGTGTACCACGGTTTTAAATTAATATCAATAGTCCGATCGAAATAGTCCGCTCGACAGACTTGGCTTGAACCACACAAAAAGCACCTGCGACGCACAACAAAAGTATAGCCGCAGGCAGAAGGAAGAAGCATATTTCGCAAGGGTTTCAGCAATTAATAACGTTCTAAATATCTGGCACGATGGCTAGATAAAATGTAATTAAAAATACAAAAAAATCACCGGAAATTCTCAGCCAGCGGCAAAGTAAACCAAAAACTTGCCCCAGCACCGGGAGTGCTAATTACCCCAATTTGGCCGCCGTGAGCACCAATAATTTGGCGACAAAGATATAGACCCAAACCCAAACCGACGGAGTGTCGGGATCGATCGCCCCTAACGTAAAGGTCAAAAAGATGTTCGCACTGTTCCGGCAATATTCCCGCCCCGTCATCTTCCACAGTACAGTAAATCATCCTACTTCCGGGATTGGGGATTGGGGATTGGGGATTGGTAATGGGGGATTGTGGATTGGTAATCGGTAATTTGTGGATGTCTTGTTTTGCTGTGCTTTGATTTATAATTAATTTTCCCGCCTTGATTACTTGAGCCGAAACTGTTAAATTTAGTCCCGGCAGATTGTGTTTCAAAGCATTAGCAATTAAATTAGAGAATACACGCCACAACTGAGTTTTGTCAGCATTCACGGCTGGCAAATTATCCGGCACCAAATTTTTAAAAGTAGCTTTACCCTCATTCATTAAAGGCTCCAAATCTGTCGCAGCAGCTTCAACTACCGCCCTCAAATCAACCGATTCGCAGTGCAAAACCAAACCGCGCAATTCCCCGGCGTGAACTTCCAACAGCGAATTTATCAAGCGCAATTGCTGCTCGCTACCTTGAATCATCCGCTCCAAAACAGAACGGGGAATTGCGATCGAATCCCCAGGTTTCGTCTGCCAATTTTTCAGCACCATTAACATTCCCGCCACCGGGTTTCGCAAGTCGTGAGAAAGAGCGTGGATAAACAGCCGCAGCGATTCTTGTGCCTGTTTTCGCTGCGTGATATCCTCAATTAAACCCTCATAATAAAGCACGGCGCCGCTGCTGTCCCGTACCGCCCGCGCCTTCTCAGAAATCCAGACAATACTGCCGTCTGAGCGGTAAATTTTAGATTCAAAATCCGATACTGTGCCGCTTTTCTCGATCGATCGCAAAAACTCATTTCTGCGAGCCGGATCGACATACAACTGCCGCTCGATATCAGTAAACTTTGCCGTCACTTCTTCCGGGGAATCGCAGCCGTAAATCCGCGCCAAAGCTGGGTTTGCAGTAATGTAGCGGCCGTCGGGAGTGCTTTGAAAAATTCCCTCGCCGGCATTCTCAAAAATGCTGCGGTACTTCGCTTCCGCCACCTCCAACTGCTGGTAAGCAGATTCCAACTCACGCCTGGTACTAAACTCTTTCCGTTGCAGACATTCGTACCAATAAACCGACAAATCGCAAATCAAACAAAACCAAAACAAATATAAGTAAAACCCGGTCAACTTAAAAGGAGTATACTTAGCAAAACTTAGATTTAAAACCAAATTTATCCCGACGTGGCAACACAAAACGCCGAGTTGAGAAATCAAATGGAGGCGCCAGCGGACGGGCATCAGCGTAGCTTGGATCAGAAACGCTAAACTCCAGGTAAAAATTGGTAATTCCCCTGCTTGTGCGACAGCTAACCCAAGCTGTACAATCACCGTCAGCGACCACGAAAAACCCAAAAATAGCAAACCGGGATAGCGCTGTCCGAAGGAGGTTTTTTGCAACACAAAACAGGTCAACAAACCCAATTCTACAGCAGCGCTCGTGTACAAATAAACACTTTTAAACTCCTGGCGAGCGAAGAATCTTTCGCCCAGAAAATAGACCGTTATTGTGAAGGCAAAAAAGATGGCAATTCCCACAGCAGGGCGCAGCCGATCTCGGAGGAAGCGATCGCGCCACACCTCATAAACCGTTAACCCCTGAACTGATTTTGCGTTGCCCAAATAGCTCATACCATTTTAGATTTTAGATTTTAGACTGGCAAAGAGCGATCGTCCGAGTTGACAGCAGGTAGCGAAAACCAGAAACTCGATCCACCTCCGGGAGTGCTTTCGACGCCGATTTCGCCGCCGTGAGCTTTGATAATTTGCTTGGACAGGTACAAGCCCAAACCCAGCCCTGTTAATTGTCGGCTATTAGGGTCGTGAACGTAAAGTTCAAATAGAGATTCCCGCTGTTTGGCGCTGATTCCCACTCCATTATCTGTTACAGTACAGCGAACCATTTTTACGGTGACTCCGGGCAATTTGCTGCCGAGATTGCCAATTTGCCCCTGATAGCGAGGCATTTTGCCACTGCCGTCGAGGTTAAATTTGGCCAGGGTTTCCTGATTTTTCTGGGTGGTCTCGCCTATCCTAGGACGATCGCCCCCAGAAGATATCCGGTTAGCGATACAACCGGCGAGCTGAGTATTTTGAGATGTTAAAACCTGTGAATTTCCTTCAAAACTTAGCGTTTTTTCAACTTCTATTACTTCGGCTTTAAAAGCGATATTGACTCCCGGATGATTGTGTTTGATAGCATTAGTCAACAGATTTTCCAACACTCGCTGCAAGTGTTTGCTGTCGCCATAGACTCTCGGCAAATCCGTCGGTATTTCCTGAGTCAAAGTTGCTTGGTTTTTGGCCAGTATCGGTTCTAAATCGCCAACAATTTCTGAAGTTAAAGACTTTAAGTGCAGCGGTACAGTATTGAGAACAATACCTTTGACCTCGCTAGCGTGAGCGTCGAGCAGGGCATTAACCATAGTCAATTGGTGTTCGCTGGCTTGAACGATCCGCTCCAAAATCGATCGAGAAACCGGAACATCTTGTAGAGAATCAGAGGCCGATTTGTTTAGCAAATTTTTCAGCAGTATTAACATTCCCATAACTGGAGTGCGGAGATTGTGAGAAACTGCGTGCAAAAATAGGTCTTTGAGGCGGTTGCTTTCTTGCAGTTCGTGCATTTTTTGCTGTAGTTGGCGGGTGCGTTCCTCCACTTGAGATTCCAAGTTGGCATTGAGAGCTTTTACCTGCTGCAAAAGTTGGGCTTGCTGGAGAGCGATCGCCACTTGGGTAGCGAGTTTTTCTAACAAATCAATTTCAAATTCCTGCCACTGGCGGGACCCGGAGCACTGGTTGACGGCCAAGATCCCGAACAATTCATCCCCCAGGACGATCGGCACATTTAACGTCGCTCTAATTTGATAGTCGCTGTATATTTGGGCAACTGCACTGCTGAGTTGAACGCTAGCAGTATCGGAGATAGATCGGACACGGTTGGTGGCATAAAACGTTCTCAAGTTTTCGAGCTGATTCTCATCAGCGAGCACCCACCCGAGAATAGAACGGCATTGGCTTCCCACAGACTCAGCCACAACCTTACCGTACACCGGGCTAGGAAGATGTACCCCGTGCGCGTCAACAATACCGATGAAAGCGCGGTCTGCCTTGAAAAATTGCCGGACTTCGGCAACAGTAGTGTTGAGAATTTCTTCGAGGTCGAGGGAGTTGCGAATTCGCAGGGCGATTTCTGAGAGCAAGCGATCGCGATCGGAGGACGCCCGCAAAGCGGTTTCCGCGCGGTGGCGTTCGGTAACGTCTTGGACTGTGGCGGCGATCGCCCCTGACTGAATGGCCGACTGTTCGCAGACAGTGCGTTCGGAGCCGTCTGCCAGCACAATTCGGTAGTTAATGCAATAAGGTTTGTGCTCAAACATAGCTTGGCGCTGCGATCGCGCCACCAATTCTCGGTCTTCTGGATGTACGGCCTGCAAAAAAACTTCTGGTGTCGGTTTGACAGTTCCCGGAGCAAAACCCAAGAGGCGGTAAAGTTCGTCCGACCACCGCAATTCGCTGTTGGGTGTACAGTGTTCTGACGATTCCTGAAAGTTCTCAGTTGCTGCGACGGCGGTGCAATTTAAATCCCAATTGCCCAACTGAGCGATGCGCTGAGCGTTCGCCAGACTAGCTTCGCGCGATCGCAGCGCCGCCGCCGTGCGGCGCACCTCAAAAAGCGCTTGCTGGCGTTCTGCTACGGCGGCCGCCAACATCAGAGCCACAAGGGCGATCGTACCGGTAAAAGCTTGTAAAAATAACACCGCTTGTTTGAGATTATCGCTTTTGGCGAAAAACGGGCCGCCTCCCTGGACTGCTCCCAAAATCGCGATGTAAGACACGATCGAATAAGCAAAAATCGCTCCCGGCGGTTGAAACCGCAGGGCGGCCCAAACTATCAGAGGAAAAGGCAGATACTCCAGCGGATACTGAGCGATCGCCGCCTGTGTTTTCGAGCAAAAAAACAACCAGCTAACGCTCAGCAACAGAGTCAGCCAGAGCGTTATTTCTGAATAATTAATAATTAAAAATATAAGATTATAACGGTTTTCAGTTGCAGTAAAGGTGTGTTTGCGATTAGAAATTCTTACTGGAAAATTAGTAATTGATAATTGATTATTTTGTCTTTTAAAAAGTGCGATAAAACTTGAAATAATGGGGGAGTTTAATGGAAATTTAAAACTATTAACGGCGTGGTTTAAAGTCAGCAGCACTGGCGTCACGAGCAAAATTCCCATGCCGTCTCCGAGCCACGTAGTCCACCAGTTGCGAGAGAAATTGCTCCACTGAGCCCAACCAAAAATGCACGTTCCCAAGTTGCCGAGGGTAGAACCGACCAAAGTAGACCCGATGACAGCGCCCGCCACTAAAGCCAGAACATCTCGCAATCGATCGAGTTTGGTAGAAAATCCGCTCTCTCTCAGCAAAGCCTCTCCAGCCAGCGCTTGCAGGGTGACGCTAAAGGCTGATGTGACAATGACAGCCGACGGTATACCGCCGGTAGAGTTTAACAGCACCGAACCGAGGACAATTCCCGGCCACATCCGTCGTCCTTGCAGTAGCAGTGCCGCTAGAGCAATACCGGCGGGCGGCCACACGGGGGAGGGTTCGGCTTTCACCAGTCCCAGCATCGACACTGCGAGTTTTCCGGTAACAAAGTAGGCCAGGGCCAGGATGCCGGTGTACAGAAGCATTCGAGTGCGGGGGTTGAGCAGTTTCATGTTGAGTGCGATCGAATCCTCCATTCCTAGTTTTTAATTTAGGCGGCATTGGGGCGATCGAACTTCCTCCTGACGACTCACCTGACTGGGGGAGTGGGGAGTTGACTGTTGACTGTTGACTGTTGACTGTTGACTGTTGACTGTTGACTGTTGACTGTTGACTGTTGTGATTGGTGATTAGTAGCAGCTAACAACTCCCCATGCCCCATGCCCCATGCCCCATGCCCCATGCCCCATGCCCCATGCCCCATGACTTCTTAAAATCCAAAACTCCGCTTGCCATCCGGCTTAACAGTAAGCCAATTGGTCTTTGCCATTGCCAGTTGTTCCTCAGAAACTGTAGCGTTCGTAAGATTCGCCCCGCACAAATTTGCTCCCCGCAAATTCGCCTTAGTCAAATAAGCCCCCGTCAAGTCAGCACCTCGGAAATCCGCGCCTTCAAAATTGGCAGTGCTGCAATAAGCCTCAGTCAAGTTAGCATCTCGCAAATTCGCCTGAATTAACCTCGCGTGACCCAAATTTGCCCCCGACAAATCCGCTGCTTGCAAATTTGTCTTCACCAACCTAGCCTGATAAAAATTCCCCCCCGCTAACTGGGCTTTTTGCAGTTGCAGGCCAGACAGTTCGCAGTCAGCAAAATCGCGCTTGCCTTTAAAATATGCTGCTCGCACGCTGTTGGTGTCCCACTTAGGAGCAACTTTCGATACCTTTGACGCTGCTAAATTGTCGCTAGAAGGTCCAACGGTTCCGAAAGTTCTGCCGGACTCAGCCAGACTTCGGGAAACTCTCGGCTGCATCCCCGTGTTCCCGGATTGCGTGAAGGAAGTTCTACCAATGCGGCTTTGATTCGATCGTAAATCTTGATTGATTTTGCTCTGAGGCGGTGACCACGAAGAACCCTCGTCATTAAATATTGTCGGTTCTTCAACAGTACGAGAAGAGCCGTTGAATTGAGTTGCCAAGCCATCGACAAGACTTGGGTCTTCAAATTGGCCCGAGAGAGCTCTGAGGACATCTGCTGCCGATTGGAAGCGGTGCCCAACCATCGGCTTGAGCATTTTTTCGAGAATCCGCGCAAAATTTGGACTCACCTGAACGTGGGGCTGCCAAACAATTTCGCCGGTTACTCCATCAAAATCTAAATCCTTGGGCGATTTTGCTGTCAGCAAGTACAAGCAAGTCATGCCCACCGCATAGATGTCGCTGGCAAATATCGGCCGCAGCGCCATTTGTTCCGGGGGGGCAAAACTAAATGTGCCGACTGAAAATTTCGTGTTGGCGCTTTGGTCGGCGGGGTCTAATAATATTGTTTGGCTAACTTGGTCTTTTACCGCTCCGAAGTCAATCAGAACTAAGTGGCCGTCTTGAACTCGGCGAATAATATTTGCGGGTTTGATGTCTCGGTGAATTACTCCCTGGCTGTGGATGTATTGCACTACTGGCAGAATTTCTAATAGAAAATTTTTAACGTCGGATTCGTTGAAACGGCCTGAGTGCTTGACTTCTTGTTTCAAAGTCGAGCCTTTAACATACTCTTGAACTAAGTAAAATTGCTGTTCCGTTTCAAAATAGTCTAGCAGCCTCGGTACTTGCGGGTGGTCGCCCAGTTGGCCGAGGGTTTTTGCCTCTCGCTTGAATAATTCCCGCGCCATTTCTAAAACTCGCGGCGACGAACTACTGGGTCGCAGTTGCTTGACTACACAACTCGGTTGACCTGGCAATGAGATGTCTTTTGCCAGAAATGTAGCTCCAAAACCTCCTTGGCCTAACGGTTCAATGACTCGGTAGCGAGCGCGCAGCAATAACCGCGCACCGCACGTCTGACACTGGAGAATAGAGTCAGCAGGGTTTTGAGGATGGGGACAGCCCGGATTTACGCAGTAGCTCATATTGATTGAGTTTGCCTATGTTGTTCTGATCTTGTCAGCGTCGCTCGACTGCACAAATTGCCTGTTCCTGCTTCTGGTAGAAATACTAATCTATCAGTTGTCGGCTGGCCGTGCCTTCGATGGCGAATTGGAATTGCACCTAAGTCTTTTATGCCGATATCTTTTCCCTATTTTGATTATCTCGCTGGTCTGAGTTTTTTCGGTTGATTATCCTTGAAGATAGTTTAAAGACTTGCTAAAGTTGTCCTTTTTTGTGTAAAGTCTTTCTAAACTTAGATGCTTTTTACGTTTTTAGATGTCTCTAGCATACCTCATTCTCTGAAGGAGAATGCTACTCATCCCCCAGTAGACATCGACCTTTGGGCATATTCCTCCTTTTTGCTGATGTGTACCATAAGAGTATTGACAGAATTGAATTAGTATGCTATTAAAAGCTTTCCCGAATAAATTCTGGGACTCAAAAGTCGTAGCCTGTCGGCGCCGACTTTTGACTAATAACTACCGAGCACTGACCACTAACTACTGACTAAATTATGCGTATATCTCTAAAGTGGCTCCGGGAATTAGTGGATGTGGCGATATCCCCGGAAGAATTAGCCGAAACCCTGACAATGGCTGGGTTTGAAGTGGAAGAAATTGAAGACCGCCGCCCCTGGGCAAGCGGCGTAGTTTTGGGCAAAATCATTGCCTGCGAACAGCATCCGAATGCAGACAAATTGAGAGTTTGTCAAGTGGATGTGGGTTCATCAGAAGCTTTAAATATTGTTTGCGGCGCACCGAACGCTAGGGCAGACATTTACGTGCCTGTCGCTGTTGTCGGCACTTATTTATCGACTATTGATTTAAAGATTAAACCAGCTAAATTGCGCGGCGTTCCTTCCGAAGGAATGATTTGCTCTCTGGCAGAATTGGGACTATCTAAAGAGTCAGCCGGCATTCACATTTTCGAGTTAGAAAATCCCGAATTGGGCAGCGATATTCGCCCGCTTTTGGGTTTAGATGACGTGATTTTAGACTTGACAGCAACTGCCAACCGTGCAGACGCTTTGAGCATGGTGGGCGTGGCGCGGGAAGTGGCGGCGCTGACTGGGGCAAGTTTGAGAATTCCCGAAGCGAATGGTGTTGCGATTGAGGGCAAAGAAAGTCCTGGTTTGGCAGTAGAAATATCAGAACCGCAAGGCTGCCCGATTTACATCGGCACGGCAATTGAAGGTGTGAAAATTGGTGCTTCTCCAGCTTGGTTGCAGCAGCGGTTGCAGGCGGCGGGAGTTCGGCCGATTAATAATGTGGTGGACGTAACTAATTACATTTTATTGGAATGGGGACAACCGCTGCACGCTTTCGATCGCGATCGCCTGCAATCTTTCACCGGTACTCAAGATATCAGCATCGGCGTCCGCTTTGCCAAAACAGGCGAATCCTTCAAAACTTTGGACGGACAAAACCGCAATTTGCAAGCTCAAAATCTGTTAATTACTGCTAGCGACAAACCTGTAGCTTTGGCTGGGGTAATGGGCGGCGAAGACACGGAAGTTCACGAAGGAACGCAAAATTTAGTCTTGGAAGCGGCGATTTTTGACCAGGCAACGATTCGCCGTTCTGCGCGCGCTCAAGGGCTGCGTAGCGAGGCATCGATCCGCTACGAACGGGGGGTGAATCAGGCGGCCTTGGCGACGGCTTGCAACCGCGCTGTCGCCCTAATTTTGGAGTTGGCTGGAGGCACTGCGACGGTGCAGAAAACGGCGAGTTCGGGGGAGGATTTGAGTTTTTCGCGATCGCTCGAATTGCGTCTCGACCGAGTAAATCTGGTTTTGGGGCAGTTGAAAAGAGGAGAAACGGGCGGTTCTAAATATCTGGAACCTGAAGAGGTAAAAAATATTCTCACAGCCTTGGGATGCGAAGTTGTTCCGACGGAAAAAGAGCGGGTTTGGAATGTGACTGTGCCGCCTTACCGCTACCGGGATTTAGAAAGGGAAATTGATTTAATTGAAGAAGTTGCCAGACTCCACGGTTATGACAATTTCTGCGATACTTTGCCCAGCAAAACGGAACCCGGTTATTTGTCACCGGAATATGCCGCAATTCGGAATGTGCGATCGGCTTTTCGGGCGGCCGGTTTGACGGAACTGATGCACTATTCTTTGGTGAAAACTGAGGGAGAAAATCAGGTGGTGCTGGCGAATCCGCTATTTGTGGAGTATTCGGCTTTGCGGACAGAAATGCTGTCGGGTTTGATTGATGCTTTTGGGTACAATTTGGAACAGGGAAATGGCGCACTAAACGGTTTTGAAGTCGGCCGCATTTTCTGGAAAGATGGGGATGCAATGAAGGAAGCCGATGCAGTGGCGGGGATTATCGGCGGCGATCCGACTGTGTGGAAATGGCAGCAGGGAGGGCGCGATCGACCTTTGACTTGGTTTGAAGCCAAGGGGGTTTTGGAAAGCGCGTTTCAGGAGTTGGGTTTGTCAGTGGAATATCAAAGCGATTCCTCCAATACACGCTTGCATCCGGGCCGCACGGCTGCGTTATCGTTAAACGGAAAACATTTAGGAGTTTTTGGACAGTTGCACCCGCAATTGCAGCAACAAAAGGATTTGCCTGAGCAGGTTTACGTGTTTCAATTAGATTTAGCGGTGCTGTTAAGTCAATTAGGGCGATCGAACGACTTAACTCGCAAATTCGCTGGTTATTCGAGTTTCCCCGCTTCTGACAGAGACATTGCATTTTTCGCACCGGTGGAAGTTCCGGTTGTAGAGATGCAGAGTGCGATGAAAAAGGCGGCGGGTAGTTTGCTGGATTCGGTGGAACTGTTCGACGAATATCGAGGCGACAACGTGCCGGCGGGACAGCGGAGTTTGGCTTTTCGGTTAATTTACCGCGCGGGCGATCGAACATTAAGCGAAACTGATGTCGAACCGGCGCAGCAAAAAGTTCGTGATGTTTTAGTTGAAAAATTCGGTGTCAGCCTAAGAAGCTAATTGTAGGGGGGGTGCTAAAAGTGCTCGCCCTCTCTCGACTTACACGCAAAGACTGAGAAACCGGGTTTCTTCCAAGATGTACCGCCATCAACCAACTATTAACAAAGAAACCCGGTTTCTGCGGCCAAGCGAGTCCTAAATTTGTTGAACAAGTTAATAACTTAACGGCCGCAACATCTCCCGCACAAAAAAAGAACAATCAGGAAACCGCAAAAGAGAAATACTATCACCATCCGCAAGAATCACCCGACTTTGATAACCATCCTGACTCGGTTCTCGAAAAACGTGGAGTTGCCGATTATTCACATCCAAAACCCAATAATCAGTAATTCCCGACTCAGCATAAATTTTCGCTTTAATCCCGCAATCCGTTCTCAGCGTAGTATCCGCAACTTCAATAATCAGATAAATTTCTGAGGGAGTTGGATGGTGGTCTTCATAATAAAGTGGATCGGGTATGACTACAGAAATACCTGGTTCGGGTTCAGAGTAATTATTGAGCCGAACCGGGTCTTGCAGCCGCACAAAAATCTGCTCTCCTAAACGGTTATCCAGTAATATCTTCGTGCGCGCAATCGCCGCACAGTGTGGCGGACTTTTGGCAGCAATCTTTACTATCTGTCCTGCTAGTAATTCTACTCGTTCATCTGCGTCAAGAATCCCAATTTCTGCCATCCGGTGATATTCTTGAACCGTCAACAAACGAATGTCTAATAAAGTCATAGCAATCTTCTCCTATCTAACAAACATCTCTCTTTCCCCTCTTCCTCAGCGCCCTCAGCGCCCTCTGCGGTTAATTAATCTTATTCTTACAACTTTCGTTAAATCCTCTTACTCTTATTGTACAATAACTTTTAAACAAATTCATCTAAGGCTCAAAACCGTGACAAAATATGTGATGTGGGGAAGTTACTGCGAAGACGTTATCGAAAAACGCGCTCCGTTTCGGGACGCTCATTTGGCCGGACTTGCCCAACAAAAAGAATCGGGTGTGTTAAGTACGATCGGGCCAACGAAAGATTTAACAAAAGTTTTTGCAATTTACGAAGCTGAAGATGAGGCGCAGGTGCGACAATTGGTGGAAGCCGATCCTTATTGGGTAAATGGGGTTTGGACTGAGTACGACGTGAAAGAGTGGATTCAAGCTTTTTGAAGGGGTTAACAGGGTGAACATCTTAAGATTGGATGACAGCGATTTAGTTCCTGTGGACTATGGCGATTTGCTGACCAATATTTTAGAGGTTTTGCAGGGGAAAACTCCGTTTAATATATCAGATGACCGCCGCCGTCTGATCGTCGATATTGATGCCATTGCTGCTGATGTTGCAAAATTAGAAGTGCGGACACCCTTGGGTTCCTTTGAACGTCAAGCAGATGCTGCTACTGTTAATTTCCCACCGGAAGTTGAGGAGCATTTTGGCGATCGAGTCATGCAGATTAAAGAGTGTTTGCGGCAACACTTAGCATCTAAATTAGTGCCACAAAATACTTCTATTGAAAAGTTTGTTTCTAGCTTAATTACTCCTTTAGATTCATCCTCTTTTCAGGGAGACGGCAAAAAGTTAGGTCTCAAATACGATTTTGGCACTCGCCACACTTCTTTAGAAAAAGAAAAGCTAACTTTGGAACGCCGGGTCTCTGGGAGTCCTGGGACTTTAAAACTGCATAAATTGACTATTGCTGTGCGAAATACCGATATTTTTCAACAACAGCTAAAGGAGGGTTTAGAAAACTACATTAGGGAAAATGCCGAGAATAGCGACGATAGGCAAGAACTTAACCATCGTCTTGATGAGATGGTTAATAATGAATACTCGGATTTTCATAAATTGATCCGACTGGTAGACAAAGAAACCCTAGGAAAAATTAACAAAGAAGCTAAGATTACTTATTTGGAGTATCTGCTAGAACACATCAGCGCTAGCAGCACAGATACTGTAGGAATCATCTATTTAAAAGATTTGATTCGTCGTCTCAGATTGATAGAAAATTACATCAACGACCCAAATAAATCCGATGGCTATTACGCGGCAAATTATGCTGGTGTTCGAGTTAATTACAGAGAGATCTTTGCGCGGTCGGAATTTTTAGATGCGCTGCCCATTATTCCCCTTGTAGAAGGTTACTTGGGAGAAAGCACGGACAATCATCGGAACGAACGTAAATTTATCTTTGGTCTCAAACTAAAATTGGACAACCCAGTTCAAGCGCGCGGTGGAAAGGACGTATTTGAATATCATCTGAATCTGCTAAATCCAGATAGTGAAGAACACAAAGCAGAACTTACCGAAGATGCTAATACCGAAACCTTCGTCCGCAAAGTGTTAAAAATAGCATTTTTGTATCACTGTGTGTTTGCATCTCCCCACACTCCAGGCTCGCCAAATTACAACCCCGAATTGGAGCTTGAATTTAATCCTATTCCGGCTTTTGAGCAACTAATGACAAATGTATTAAATCGCGATCATGACGAAATCAAAAAAAGACTTTTCCGAAATTTTCTCACCAGGTTTAAGGAGGTTAATGTTAAATATAAAATTAACCATCTTAAAAGAATGCTGAAAGGCTTTCTGGAACGCCAGACACTTTTGCCAAGCCGCACAGAAACGCGACACGTAAACCTTAAAATAGGTCTGGTAGAAGACATTGACAATATTTTGAACACTGGTAAATTTTTTAATGAAGTTCTGGATCGAAATTACAAGCAGACACTTCATTATATTGTCGTCGAACAGCCTAATGTTGATGAAACAGCCATCTGTCAGCTACCGATAAATATTACTATCGAAGATGTCCGCTATTTTCCTACTGAGGAACGCCAAAATTTCAGCATGGAATACAATATCAAAGGTGTCGATATTTTGCCGATGCTTTCAGCACCTAAAGCCGATCGTTCGAGAAAAATATACAGCCAGCATTTTTTAACAAAATTAGTTTTGTTTCCTTATGACGACAGACGACTAGACAGCGGGGATAAAGGTTTACCACCTGCGGCGGCTTTTGTGTATAAATTTACGATGTTGCTGCTGTCTTATATCTGCCTGAGAGTTTTACTCGAAAATACTGCAAAAAACTTATTTATTCCGATGGTGAGGCTCCATGAAGGTGACGAAAAACACCCTTCGCCGTCTGAAAAATTTATGGCTAACCTTTCCAAAACATTATCTCACATTTTGAGTGAAAAACAACGCTCAAATTCTCAGGGATTTCGTATTAAAGAAGATCCAAATAGTTACAAAGTTCATAACGGTTTGAGTTCAATGTATTCAATTCTGCCGAAAAAGTTTAAATTTAGCAATGTGCAGTTATCTCCAGAGTTGGATAATTTAGCAATCATTGTTGTTTCCAGTCGCGACAGTGATGCTAAAAAAACTAATAAAAACCGCTTCCAAAGAACAGCTAGTTTAATCGGAGAAGCTATCGGGATTAATCGCCTCGAAGACGATGCAATTGAAGTCAAGGTGCTGAAAACTTTTTCAGAGAATTACAGTGTCAGCCGCCTTTATACTGAGCCGTTAATCCTTGAAGATGCAATGAGTCAACTTTATCAGCAAGGGTATCGGAATTTCGCATATATTTCGCAAGCACCTTACATGAGTACGCTGCATATTACAAAGACTGAGGAAGACGAGGAATTGTCTTTTATGTCAAAAAAATTGCTCCGAACTTTGAAGGGAGAGCGACGAGATATCAAAATTTATCCGATGTTTTTTGATAAATACTATGTCCGCAGTTTCCTAGGCGATAAGGGAAAACCTTTTTACATTCAGGATGCTATGGAGCTTTCGAGCTTGTTTGCAGATACCAGTAAACAAGCTGTGATGTTTTTTAACTTGTTTAACGGACTTAAGGTAAAGGAGGAGAAAAACTTTTATAACGGTGTGATTTCCTACTCGACCCTGTTGCATATATACGACGGAATTCTGGACGATCAAGACCTTCACCAAGGGTTGATTTACGACGGTGCAATTAAAGATACTTTGCTACATTATTTAACAATTTTTCACTTTTATCGCTATGAAGCTCGCAAAAAAGATCTGAGTTTTAAACTTGACCCCTACGAGCAGATTATAGGTGATGAATCCGTTGGTGCTTTATCTGTGTTTAGTCATCCGGGCGGGAATGCTGAGTTTAACTCGCTGGCTTTTTTGAATAAGGTAAGAGAAGTATTAAATGTCGGTGAGGTACAAAATAATGATTGGTGAAGATTTGGGACGGCTATTTGAGGTAGGCTTCAATATCGGGATTCTGGCATATATTCAGCGGGAAAATTTAAGTCACAATTTTGGTGATTCCTACCGCCTGGATTTGCAGAGGCTCAAATTGCCAAAGATGACGGCGGAAATCGTCAGAGAAGCCAATCTGCTGGCTAGTTTAGATGCTGAAATCGTTGAAAAATGGAGTTTGTTCTTTGTCCAAAAAGGCTTTTTGGGTGGGTTAAATTTTTTCCGGGAGTACGTCAAATCTACTGGCTGGAAGAATTTGCAGCGGTTGGAAATTGTGTATTGTCAGTGCAGTTTTAGTGATGCTAACAGTATCAGAACCTATAACAAGGGTGATAAAGAAGCGTTTAAAGAGTTATTGTCTCAGTTGACAACTGCCAAACTTAGTTTATCAGGTGATGAGATTAACTCGTACATCCGCCGCTACTCGAAAAAGGGTGAGTTTTTGCAGGCTGATACGCTGATGCTGTTACAGTATGGAAATGATTTTAGAATTCTCTGCGTTGATTTGTCTGTGTTTTCTCCGATGTTAGCTCCAAAACCGGAGGATATCAATGAAATAGAGGTTATACGAAAATATTTGATGAGAGAAATTAGCTATTTGCGCTCGAAAAGTGTGTTTTCTAATCTACGGATGGATACTAGCACTTTAGGTGTTGATTTTTCGGAGGATTTAAAACGCTATTTTACAGCTTTTAAGTATAAGGATAAGGAAAGCGCTAAGTTGATTCAGGCGGGTAGCTACGCTCACAGCTTCTATGGATTTTTGCAACAAACAGCTATAATTTCAAGGGATTCTGAGGTTTTGTTTAATGTGGTTGGTTATGGCGATCGCAATATTAGCGCTATTTCCCTCCGCCAGGACAAAATTAAGTTGTTAGCAACTTGCGCTCAGATTTACCAGAATGAAGCGAAAAATAAAGAGATTAGCGACGCCCGCAGTGAAGTTTTAGATGTTATTCAACTTAACGCCGCTCGCAGTTTCAAAGACGGCCAAAAATTAGTCAATCCTCTGTTAGAAATTGGCAAAAATGTCACTGAACCTATACTTCATACAGAACGGATTGATAATTTTGCTACTTCCATAGATATTATATCAGATAAACTGGCAGATGATTTGCAAATAGATCGCGGATTACACCTGAGAAATGCTCACGCTCAATTAATTGTCAAAGCGCTTCAATCTGATGAAACTTATATCTTTTTGACTGGGAATCCGGGAATTGGGAAAACAACTGCGATCGCCAAATTCCTAAAAACCCATATAGACGACGGTTTCTTATTCCTATACGTCAGTCCCCGCAAGCAAGTAAACTTAGATATCCTCGAAAAATTTAAAGATAAAAATACTGGTTGGCTGTGCGATGAGCGATTATTTTGTATCAACACTAACGCGGATATCATCAAAAGCAATTCAGGACACTGTACCGTCCAGTACGCATCGAATAGCTATTGCGAAGATTTCACAAAAAAAACTGTTCGCTTCCTCAAGCAGGATTCAGAAGTTCAGAGGACGGAGTATCATCAATCCGAACTTAAAAAAAAGGGAGCAACAGTAATCAAACCCGTTAATCCCAAAGGAAATGGAGTGCTTAAGACCATTTGCGAAGGTATATACGCGCTGCTCAATAGTCAGGTATCTAATAATATCGTAGCTACCGTTTCTATTCAATCGGTGAAGATGAAAGAGAACCGCCAAAATACCCTAGAGCATTTAGATAAAATTTTTCAAGATACTTACAATAAACTAGCAAAAAAAGTTATTTCTGGGAAAATGCAAGAAATCTCTAGCCGTATCAAACATATTTTCATTATGATCGATGAAATCACTGGAGATGACGGCGGGGTTGAGTTTTTAGACGGAATTGCCAAGATTGTCAAAAAACATGAGTTGCACAAGCGGGAACACGGTTTTAATACTAAAATTATTGTAGCAGATGCTTCGATTGTTGACTCCGATGTGATCAAACAACACCTTGATAACACGTCACCCGAACCGGATAAAATCTACTTTAAAAAATTACCCAAAAATTCTGAGGTAATTGAACCTTTACAAGTCATTCCTTTTAAATTCAAAAATCTACCTGCAACGGTAATCAATGCTAATTCCTACCCTGCCCGCAGTTTAGAGATAACTTACAAAATATTTGTAGAAACGGTTAAATACAGTGAAAATGCACCTTTAAAAGAGAAGAGTAATTTAGTCAAGCGGGTACAGTGGGAAATAATTGAGGATATCAATCAGCGATTAGCCATCCCCGGTGTCGAACAAATTATAGTATACATTCAGAACAAGCAAAGATTGACTGAATTAATTGAAAAAATTAAAGATAGTCGCGAAAAGTTTGAGCAATTTACCGATTATCTGGAAATTCACGCGAATATCTCGGAAAAGGAGAAAGAAAAAATACAGGAATACAAAAATACAGCTAAAGTAATCTTTATGACTGCATCGGGAAGTCGTGGACTTTCTTTCCCAAAAACTAAGCATATTTTAGTGGATATTCCCCGCTTCCAAATTGAGAAAAATCTGATGGAAGTCATACAGGTGATTTATCGGGGACGCGGAGAAGATGAGAACGGTAAAACCCTTGATGGTGAAGATAAGGAATTGGTTTTTTATCTGTCTGATACCGCAGTTTATTACGCTGAGGATGCGGAACTTTCCCTGCAAGAAAGCAAATTGAGTTTGTTGAATTTACTGCTAATTCTGAAGACTGCGGTGATGACGCGAATTTCGGGCTACGGTTATTTAGGTAGGGATAAGTTTTTGATGATTCCGATTGGCGGAAAGTCGGTTTCCGCAGTCGGGGATACATTTAGCAGCAAAATGGCTGCTCTAATTAAGACATTAAAGAGCGAGAGCCAGCGAGGAAATATGTTGTTTAAGGAGGTTTATACGAGTCTGGAACAGCTTTTGGGTCGCGGGGAGTTTGTTTTGACAAATTCTGACAAGTCCGGTCAAAGGGGCAATTCTTACCTGGAAATGTGGGATGACTTTAATCGTAAATTTTTGGAAAAGTGCAATCCTCTTGATGGTTTGCTGAGCTATGATAATTTAGAGCTCGGTCATGTTTGCGGTAGTTTGTTGATCGTACCTCTAGCCGATCGCACTTTGGTAGAAACATACCAGATGCGGCTTCATCGAGAAATTAAGGAATGTCTAGAGAAGAAGTTGCTGCACAAAATGCGTCTAATTAGGGATAGTGATTCGTCCCCGGAGAATGTAATATCGGCAATTAGAGGCGGTGCGATCGAGTTATTGCAATTTCTCAACAGCGAAGTCGAGAAAAGTCAGTATTTTGAAGAGCAGAGTCAGCAGTTCGATCGCTATTATGCCATACCGCTATTTGCCTTCGTTAGCGCTGAGGAAATGCAGGAGTATTTTGCTGACAGTAAACTGGAAGAACCGGAAGACAGGAGGTTTCGGGATATTTTGTCGGCTTATGTGCGATCGCTCTACCCTGTAGATAGTGTAATGCCGATCGGGCACAAGTATCGAGATTTCCCATTTATCGTGTTTAGAAGCTACAGTTTAGAGCAAAGTAGAGAAAAGATTTTTACAGATAAATATCTTTTAAGTTCCAACGAGTTGAACGTGCTTAATTTAATTTTGTCGAAGCAGGTAAACTGAAACTTGTCGGGTGCGTCATACCATTTTAGATTTTATTTAGATTTTAGATTTGGAATCAAGGATGACTATGGGGGTTTGGAGTTTACCTACAGTTGCATTCTTGTTTGAAACTGCTATCAGTTAGCTGTCACCCTATCCGCACATAAAATAAAACTCTTCAGACGCACCCTACTTGCTACTTGCTAACTTCAAACGGCGTGTATTTCCCCCCCAAAGCTTCGACGATGGCGCGAGTATTAGCCGACATCATTTTCACATAAGAATCGCCCTCGCTTCCGGCCGCCCCTATCGAATCCGAATAAAGTTGCTGCGCCGCCAATTTCACCCCCGCTTCCTCCGCCACTGTTTTAATTAGTTGCGGGTTAATTGTAGTCTCGGCAAAAATAGCAGGAACTCCTGCAGCTTTCACCGATTCTACTAACTTTTGCACCGTTTGAGCGCTCGGCTGTTCCTCCGTACTAATCCCGATCAAACTGTTAGCATCTCCCAATCCGTAGGCGCGGCTGTAATATTGAAAAGCATCGTGACTTGTGACTAATTTGCGCTGATTTTCTGGAATAGTTTTAATCTCTTGTTCGATCCAACTATCCAAACGTTTTAACTCTTCAGTAAGTTTCACAGCATTCTGCGTAAACTTCTCCCGATCTTCCGGCGACACTTCGATTAGCGCATCCCGAATTGCTTCCACCATTTGAACTACATTTTCCACATTTCCCCAAACGTGCGGATCGGGTACGGTATTGCCTTCTTTATTCAGTAGCAAAGGCTTGACAACTTCCCCCACTGCTAATTTCCGCGCCTTAATTCCGGCGGCATTCATCATCCTAATTAATCCCGGTTCCAAATTGTAACCGTTATACAGAATTAAGTTAGCTTTTTCTAAAGCTTGAGAATCTTTTGGCACCGGTTCGTAAACGTGAGGATCGGTTCCAGGCTGCAAAATTCCTGTTAGCTGAACTTCGCCACCCGCTAGTCGATCGGTCAAATCCTCAATAATTGTGCTGGTAGCAACTACCTTGGGTTTAGCATCTGCCTCTGGAGAGAGGCGATCGCCCTGAGTTTGAGCGCAACTAAATAAACCCAAAGTCAAAATGCCGCAGGCAATAGTTCTCATCCAAAATACCTTGGACTTGTCCAATCCAGGGCGGGCGGTTTTAATCCCCGACTCACCGCTAAACTCCCCTGGATAGGATTGCTTCACAATTGTCGTTGGTTTTAACTCACATTTTGCACTCTTCTCCACCACAGGCAAGATGACTGTTTCACAATGATTCAATATTCTGGTGGGATGGGCGAATAGCCCGCCCAGATCGCGATCGTTGAGAATGGTAGAAGATATAAGTTTTAACCTACTTGAGATTTTCGCCACAAAACCTATGGTTTGAGGGGTTTCCATCTTGGACTGTCGCATTATCTACCTCTGGTGCGTTCCCGATTATTCCTATTTACCGATGATTTCATATTCTTTTCATTTTTACAGTAAACTTAATAAAAAGGAGATAGAGTCACCGCAATGAATACCGCCGCCTTCCCCAACGAGAATCCTTGGTCTCAAATGGTTTGCCACCTCAAAGACAGCGCTACCGACACTGAAATTATCACTGTTAAGCACTTAGCAGTAAACTACCGCACGGTAGAGGCACTCAAAGATATCAGTCTTTCCGTGAAACCGGGAAGGCTGACGGGTATTATTGGGCCCAACGGTGCCGGCAAAAGCACGCTGATCAAAGCAATGTTGGGCTTAATTCCGGCAGCTCGCGGCACTGTTACCTGGGGCGAAGAAGCGATCGCCGATCGACTCGAAACAGTAGCCTACGTGCCCCAGCGATCGCAAATTGACTGGAACTATCCCGCCACCGTTTGGGATGTCGTGATGATGGGAAGAGTCAGAAAAGCCGGATGGTTTCGCCGCTTCTCCGCAGCTAGCCGCCGCAGCGCTGCCGATGCCTTAGAAAGAGTAGGCATGAGTGCTTACAAAGACAGACCGATCGGACAACTTTCCGGCGGACAGCAACAGCGAGTATTTCTAGCTAGAGCATTAGCCCAAGAAGCCGCTATTTTCTGCTTTGACGAGCCGTTTGTCGGCGTTGACCAAAAAACTCAAAATATCATTTTTGACATCTTCCACCAACTAGCAAATGCCGGGAAAATCGTCTTAGTAGTCAACCACGACTTAGGCGAATCAATCACCAATTTTGACGATTTAATTTTGCTAAATACAGAAGTGATTGCCGCTGGTCCCCGTCAAGAAGTGCTAACACAAGAAAACCTTTACCGCGCCTACGGCGGACAAGTAATGTTCTTTGCCGGACAAGCAGCTTAATTAGCCAACAGTCATTAATCTACGAGTTACGCTTTTGAACCCAGTTTCTTGGATAATATTGGGTTTGGCAACGATAAATCTCCGGTTAAACCGGGTTGCTTTGATTGTTAGTCATTAGTTAACTGTGATTTTATAATTTTATGATACAAACCTTAATTGAGCCGTTGCAGTACGGATTCATGCAGCGATCGCTCATAATTGCCATTCTCGTCGGCATCGTCTGCGCGATCGTCGGCAGCTACCTAATGGTACAGCGGCTGGCCTTGCTCGGAGACGCCATCAGCCACTCGGTTTTGCCCGGATTGGCGATCGCATTTATCCTCGGAGCAAATATCTTTATCGGCGCGTTCATTGCCGGAGTTTTGAGTACAGTAATCATAGCTTGGATCAAAGCTCGATCGACAATCAAAGAAGACGCGGCAATGGGCATCGTATTTTCAGCCTTCTTCGCCCTCGGCATCACCCTAATTACGATCGTCCAAAAAGACAATAAAATCGACCTCAACCACTTTCTTTTCGGCAACATCCTCGGCGTTACCCCCCAAGATGCGATCGACACAGCCTTGATTGTCGCCCTAGTCTTATTAGTTGTAGTATTCTTTTACAAAGAACTGCTATTTTACACATTCGATCCATTAGGAGCGCAAGCAACAGGTTTGCCAGTAAACCTCCTCAACTTCGGACTGATGGTACTCATCGCGCTCACAATAGTTGCCAGCCTCAAAGCCGTTGGCGTAGTGCTAGTCTTGTCCCTATTAATTACACCCGCAAGTACCGCCTATCTCCTAGTCACTCGCCTGCATCAAGTAATGATTTTAGGCGCAATAATCGGAGTTATTTCCAGCATTAGCGGAATGTATCTCAGCTACTTTTATAACTTGCCATCCGGGCCCGCAATAGTTTTAGTTGCATCGGGATTCTTTGTGTTATCATTGCTGTTCAGTCCCACTCAAGGAATCCTCACTCAGCCACGCACACACTCCGGCCAAATTCCTCCAATCTGGCGGGAATTAAAAAATTTAACTAAAGGCCGATAACAATTAACTTTGTGGTAACGCTTCAGCGCCGCCCCTCCCATTGTTAATCAGAATCTTGGTTAATCCCCGTGGATGTGTGGTTCAAAAAAGCCTCTTCAATTAATCCGCGTAACTGTGAATCGCTGACAGCATTCCGATTTTGTAAAAAGGGTTTTTGTTAGGAGTGCGAGACAGGAAAAATCGGAGGCTGTCGAATTGCCCGATCGCAATTACGAACTATTGCTCAAAAAAACTGTACAATAAAAAAAGTTAAATTTTCACCCAAACAGAGCTACTCCGTTAAAAAAACATGACAGTCAAAGTAGGAGACACCGCACCCGATTTTACCTTACCATCTCAAACTGGCACATCAGTCAGCCTCAAAGATTTTAAAGGTAAAAAAAACGTCATAGTCTACTTTTATCCCAAAGATGACACACCCGGATGCACCACCCAAGCTTGCGCTTTTCGAGATAGTTACGAAGTTTTCAAAGACGCAGGTGCAGAAGTCATAGGAATCAGCGAAGATTCGCAACAATCGCACCAACAATTTGCCTCCAAATATCAGCTACCGTTTACACTGCTGAGCGATACTGGCAACAAAGTGCGACAATTATACGGAGTTCCAGCTACACTGTGGATTATGCCCGGTAGAGTAACTTATGTCATTGACAAAGAAGGCGTTGTCAAGCATATTTTTGACTCCATGTTAGACTTCAAAGCACACGTTGCAGAAGCACTCAAAACTTTAGAAACCATCAAAAGTTAGATGGATTTGCTTAAAATATATTGTTGGTAGTGAGGACGAAAGTCCTCATCCATCATTGTCTAAAAAACAAGAAAAAACTAAATTCCTGACTGCGAACTAAGGGTTTTTAGTGATAACGGAAATTCTCCGACTATAGGTTTTCCCCTACCCAATTTTTAAAAGCTTGAATAGCGTGGGTTCTACCAGCAACTTGACTCTGCTGAGTGTACTTATTCACCAGTTCGACAATCGGGATATTGGGGAAAGTGGGACTAACATCAGACTCAATATAGTGTTCGGCTTGCAAGAGGTTGATTTGTAGCCCTCGCCGTGCGTATCGCCAAAGTTCCGGCACTCCTAGAATTTGATAATTATCCAACTGCGTGCGGGAGGTAAGATCAATTTCTATAGCTAAGTCTGGGGGTGGATCAACACTCATATCGAGGCGATTTTTACCGATAACGGCTGCTTGATTTTGAATGTAAAAACAGGTATCCGGTTCGACAGCCTGACTCATGCGTTCATTTTTCAACGTTGTCGAACCTAACGGCTCAAATGCTATTTGTCGTGTTTCCAACAAAATTTTTACCATGTCGCCAATAATTTCTTTGGCTTTTTCATGTTCGGGCAGAGGAACCATAATTTCTAACCGTCCGTTACTATAGGAAAGTCGGGAAGCACGACGTTCTCCCAATTCCGCCAAAATACTTTCAAATTGTTGCCAGTTCACATCCTCAACCAGTAATTGCTGACCCGGTTGAATCTTTAATTGTCTTAACTCCAATAGCATAATTGTTCATCCCTTTTCTCTAGGAAATATCGCCCAAGTCCTAACTGCGAATCACGATCTTAAAAAACAAGAAAGGACTAAAGTCCTTACTAAAAACTCGTGGTTCGTAGTAAGGACTTTAGTCCTTTTTTGCTAACGGCTTGCAGCCATTAACAATTAGCACTCAGCAATTATCTAGCTTTTCGCAACACTCGATTTTTCCGATGTAGCGCTTTCGGCAGTTTTGCCATTTTTGCTATTACCGTTACCGTTGCTGTGGCGCGGTTGAATAACTCCATAGCCGCTGTGACTCTTGCGTTCGTAGAGCACGTTAATTTCGCCTGTTTCCGCATTACGGAACATATAGAAATCGTGATCGATAATCTGCAATTGTTCCAAAGCTTCTTGCACAGTCATTGGAGGCATGGCAAAATACTTAGTTCGCACCACCTCAGCAGGAAGTTCGGGAGTTCGATCGCCAATCAGATCCGCTACTACAGGATGTTCATCAACTACCGTAACCGTTTTGGCACTACTCTGGGTCTTGTTGTCGTGGCGTTTTTCCTTAAATTTCCGCAGTTGACGAGCTATCTTGTCGGCAACCAAATCGATGCTAGCATAAAGGCTTTCCGTGCTTTCTTCAGCCCGAATCACGCTGCCGTTAGCATAAATTGTCACCTCAGCAGTCTGCTTAGGATTGATCCTGGGGTTACGAGCCACCGATAGATGTATGTCCACTTCTGTAGTCAAAGTTTGAAAATGGCTAACTGCCTTTTCAACCTTTTGATTGACGTACTCGCGAATCGCATCGGTGATTTCTATATTCTTACCCTGGATAACAAGCTTCATAGAGCTCCCTCCCTTCTGTAACGTGGGTATATTTTACACAGTAGCACTATGTATTCTGGAAAACACTTATCTTCCAAATCTTTTATTATATGTTGACAATTCTTGATTTAATCTGCGCCAATATTCCGTAAATACACTCTTGATTTTTTTCATGATTTCTCCTCTCATCCCTCAACAGCTAAATGCACAACCCTGCTTACTCCTCGATTGGGGACAAGTGCCCTACTCCAAAGCTTGGGAAGTCCAGCAAAAACTCGTGCAAGAACGCCGCGAGACGCCTGATTTGCCAGATGTCCTGATTTTGCTGGAACATCCGCCGGTTTACACTTTGGGAATGGGAGCAAATTTGGAATTTCTGAAATTTGACCCAAGTCAAACTGCGGCGGAACTGCACCGAGTTGAGCGGGGCGGCGAGGTGACTTACCACTGTCCGGGCCAATTGGTGGGCTATCCAATTTTAAATTTGCGGCGTCACCAGCAAGATTTGCACTGGTATTTGCGGCAGTTGGAGGAAGTGCTGCTGGGGGTGCTGGAAGTTTGCGGGTTGAAGGGTTCGCGGGTTCCCGGTATGACTGGGGTTTGGGTAGATGGGTGCAAGGTAGGCGCGATCGGCATTAAAGTCAGCCGCTGGATTACGATGCACGGTTTTGCCTTAAATGTTTGTCCGGATCTCGCAGGTTTTGGGCAAATTGTACCTTGCGGGATTCCCGATCGACCTGTTGGAAGTTTAGAGCAGTTTATCCCGGGAATTGAGGTCGATCGAGTGCGATCGATCCTTGTCGCTGAGTTTGCTCGCGTTTTTGCAGTGGAAATTGTGCGATCGGAACTAATACCAATCTAAAAAAGCTTCCCGTAAGGACACAGCATTGCTCGCAGTATATCGTCAATGTGCTGTAAGTTCTACAGACTTTCGGCGTGCTTATGGGATACTTTTTCCTCAAAAAAGACACAGATTAGTAGGAAAGGATACGAGTCTGACAAACTCTCTAGAAAGATTTAATAATACGATGAGACAAAGAATATCTCCTAGGGTCAAAAAAAGTCTTTAATTCTCTAAAATACTCTCCAATCACATTGGGTCTCTTTGGTATTTTATTCATGAGTATAACGCCAGTTTATCTATAAAATAAAACCCCTAATTATACTGACTATGCAGGACTACCGATTTTTGGGTAGATTCCTAGGCGATCAATTAGACTTGCTACTAAGCCGAGATAATCTAAGTTTTCTACTCTCATCTCAGATGCTTTTTGCATGGGCTGCTGAATGTTCAAAAGAGTGTGACGCTTCGATCGCAATTTTACCCTATTTTTGGCGCCATGATTGGCTGATGCACGCGATCGCCATTCACGCATTTTGTGGCTCGAACTTGTTACTGCTAGGTGATTAACTCGGTTCATGACGATCGCCATTTTCACGAGCTCAGGTTTAACTGTTGATTTAAAAAATTCACCCTATCTACCACACAAGGATTTAGGGCAAATAAAAATGCTCTCCGCTACTTTGCCGAGAGCATTTTTGAGCAGTTAAACTGCGTTTTGCTACAGATTTGCAACAATCATAGACAAGTCATAGACAAAAATCGCTGAAACCCAAAGCCGATGGTGGGATTTGAACCCACGACCGTTCGATTACGAATCGAATACTCTACCCCTGAGCTACATCGGCACAGACAATTTTGAATCATAGCACAACCTAAGCGAAAAAAGCAAGGAGTTGTAGAATTTAATTCAAAACTCCACAACTCCTAGCTCACCAACAGTTAAACGGTCACTTCCGCGTCAGTTGAGCCGCCTCTGGCCCCGGAATAAACCAAACCGCGCTGCATATCGAGCGTCAGCATAGTTCCGTCCCGAATTACCCGCGTGGCATTCTTTACGCCCACCATCACCGGCACGCCCAAGCGCAAACCGATAATCGCGGCGTGAGAAGTCAAACTGTCCTCCTCCGTCACCACACCTGCTGCTTTCCGAATCATCTCCACAAAAGCGACGCTGGTGTGTTCCACTACCAAAATTTCTCCCGGGTGGAAATTGCCTACATCCGCAGCAGTGCGAGCAACTCTGGCCATGCCACTCACCGAGCCCAAACCGACACCGGTGCCTTTGCCTAAAACTGCTGTCACTACCTCAACTTTGATCAAATCCGTCGATCCGGCAACCCCTTGCAGAGTACCGGCGGTCATCACCACTAAATCTCCGTCGCACACTAACTCTTTTTCCTGGGCGACAGTCATGGCAGAGTGAAATGTCTGGCCGGTGGAGGGCAAATCCAGCACCAGCAGGGGTTTTACTCCCCATACTAATTGCAGTTGTCTGGCTACGTCTACGTGAGGAGTAATTGCCAAAATCGGAGTTTTGGGTCGGAACTTCGAGACATTTCGGGCTGTGGCGCCGGTTTTGGTCAGCGTCATGATCGCCGCCGCGTTCAACTGTTCCGAGATTTGGCTGACTGCTTGGCTGATGCCGTTGGGGATCGATCGACCAATATCTTCTACATTCCTAATATTCCGCTTAATTCCTTCCTTCTCCATCCGCACCGCAATTCTCGCCATCGTCGCCACCGCTTCGACGGGGAACTTGCCGACAGCAGTTTCATTCGAGAGCATCACGGCATCAGTTCCGTCAAGAATCGCGTTGGCCACGTCGGAAATCTCGGCGCGGGTGGGACGGGGATTGTTGACCATGCTGTCGAGCATCTGGGTAGCGGTAATTACCGGAATACCCAGGCGGTTGGAGGTAGCAATCAGCCGCTTTTGCAAAATCGGCACGTCTTCGGCGGGCAGTTCCACTCCCAAATCGCCGCGGGCGACCATCACGCCGTTGCAAAGGGTGAGAATTTCTTCCATTTGTTCGATCGCCTCGTGCTTTTCGATCTTGGCAATCACCGGTACTTGCTTGCCCGCACTGGCAATCAGCTCTTTAATTTCGAGCACATCTTGGGGATTTCGCACAAAGCTCAGGGCTACCCAATCTACACCTTGGTCGAGGCCGAACATTAAATCTTTGCGGTCTTTATCAGTCAGCGCTTTAATTGAGAGGTAAACTCCCGGAAAATTCACGCCTTTGTTGTTGGAAAGCGGCCCGCCGACGACGACGCGGCAGTATAATTCCCGCGCCGCGCGGTCTACTTTTTCGACCAGCATTTCCACTTTCCCGTCGTCGAGCAGAATCACTGCTCCTTCTGGAACTTCGTCTGCTAGGGGGTCGTAGGTGACGGAAGAAATGAGCTGAGTACCTGGAACCTGGCGGCTGGTGAGAATGAAAGGATCGCCGTTTTTGACAACTATAGAGCCTGTCTCAAAGCGCCCTAAACGAATTTTCGGGCCTTGGAGGTCTTGGAGGATGGCAACCGGCTGGTTGAGTTCAAAGGATGTTTGCCGGATTAAGCGAATGCTGCGCTGGTGGTCTTCTTCTGTTCCGTGGGAAAAGTTGAGTCGCAAAGTTGTGGCACCGGCTTCTATGAGCTGGCGCAGCACTTGTGGGTCCGAAGTTGCTGGGCCAATGGTGGCGACGATTTTAGTCCGGCGTAGGGCTTTTGGCAATTGCATCAGCGGTGTTCTCGGGAGGCAGGTGGATTTCTTGTTTAAATTTCGGCTAACGTTTCATCTTTGCACTACAAGCAATGACGCTAGTCTCAAGTCTTAAAAATTTTGATAGTCGTCAAAAAAAAAGCAGGTATTGAACAATATATAGAATATCTGACTTTTTACCGATCGGTAATTTTTTCTTGGGGATCGCCCTTTTTTGCAAATTTTTCCGCTCTCAGGCTTGACATACATACAGATATACCCATTGATTTTGTTTCTTCTGCTGAGATCTTTTGGCTAATTTAGGACTGGTATCCTTGTACAACAGCAATACTTTGCTGTTTGTGCAGACGCTAGTGTCTGGCGATCGGACTCTGTTCTTTCATGCCTTTAGGCTGAGGTTCCTGACAAAACTTTACTATTGTCTGGCTTGTATCTTATACTACGCAAGTGTGAAATATTAAGGAGTCTTAACAAAGATGTCGGAGGCAGGACGGCCGCTGACAGTGCCGAAAGAGTTTCTGAGTCCTCCCGGTGACTTCAATCCGACACTGCTGCTATTTTTGAGTGCAGTAGCGATTCTCGTGATTTCTAACTTGGGTTTCTGGTGTTGGGGATGGCCGCAGTGGTGCTGTTTTACGCTGAACGTGTTGGCTTTGCACATGGCTGGAACTGTGATTCACGATGCGTCTCACAATGCGGCCCATCGCGATCGCACAGTTAACGCTATTTTGGGACACGGTAGCGCGCTGATGTTGGGTTTTGCTTTCCCGGTGTTTACGCGGGTACATATGCAGCATCACGCCCACGTTAATGACCCAGATAACGATCCAGACCATTATGTTTCGACCGGCGGGCCTTTGTGGTTGATTGCTGCGAGGTTTTTTTACCACGAGATTTTCTTTTTTAAGCGCAAACTGTGGCGGAAATACGAATTATTGGAATGGTTTCTCAGCCGTTTGTTTGTGATCGCGATCGTGTATATCTCAATTCAGTACGACCATTTAGGTTACGTGCTGAATTTTTGGTTTTCTCCCGCTATGGTGGTGGGATTGGCGTTGGGGTTATTTTTTGATTATTTGCCGCACCGTCCATTTCACGATCGCGATCGTTGGAAAAATGCCAGAGTATATCCTAGTCCTATTCTAAATATCTTGATTTTGGGGCAGAATTATCATCTAATTCATCACTTGTGGCCTTCCATTCCTTGGTACAATTACAAGCCTGCTTATGAGGCTGTGAAGCCGCTGTTGGATGAGAAAGGTTCCCCTCAAAGTTTGGGAATATTGGAAGGGAAAAAGGACTTTTGGAATTTTATATATGACATCTTTTTAGGGATTAGGCTGCATCACAAGAAAGCGTCTAATTGACAAAAAACCCGGCTTCTCAAAGAAACCGGGTTTTTTTTATAATAAAAGCTTTTAACCATATATCCCCAGGGCAGGTTTTGTACTTTATCAAGTCCCGTAAAAAATAAACCCACCTGTAATGGTGAGTTAACTTTTAAATCAAGCCCAAAGTGAATCTATTATTTTTCCCCAGCCACCGCCACCGCTAAATTCCTATCCGGGCGCAAATTTTGAGCTCCCCGCAAATAAGGATGATAAATTTCAGTATGTGCCGGCCAATTGACGTGAATTAAAAACCGGATGCAGCGTTCCAAAGCACCCTCAACGTGCATTTGCTGGACATCCAACAAAGGAACATTACACCAGTGAGGACGTTCGCGGGCGATCGCCGCCGGAAACACAGCATCTAAATCGCGAGTAGCAGAAAACGTAGCACTAATAATTAATTCTGGATTTATATCATTTTTTGCTTCTAATTCATCTAACAATTCTCTCACCGCTTCTCGAATTGCTGCCACCGAATTCTCGCTAGCAGTAGTTGCCCCACGAATACCCCGCACTTGCCACTCCACGCAAATTTCCTCCATATTTTTGTTATTAGTCATTAGTCATTAGTCATTTGTTATTAGTCATCAGTCATACTAAATTAGGTTTAAATACCCACTTTATTTCTTAGTCCCCGCTTGAGTGGACTTCGTTTGTGTAGTTTGACCTCGAACTCGTAGGCGAAGCCAGCGCGAAGCGCTTATGACGGGCGAAGCGCCACATTGGAGTTTGAGGTCAACACATTTCAATCGCCCAATCATCCAGGGGGTAACTAATGACTACTGACTCCTGACCAATGACTAATTTATTTAATCACGGGCGATACATCCACAGCGGCAAACCGCTAGTAGAAAGCTCGAATTCCAGCAAATTATTGTAAGCTGAAAGCCTAGATATATCCAGACTACTCCCCAAGACGCGATTTAGGAAAGGTTTTTGTTTTTCTAGCGTGCAAGACTCGGTTTTTTCCGGGTCGAGGCCTGCGAGTTCGGCGGCAAGGCGGCGAGCGTCCTCTTCTGTTCCCAGTCGATCGACCAAACCCAATTCTAAGGCTTGCTGGCCGGTGAAAACCCGACCGTCGGCAAAACTTTTCACTTTCTCAACAGCCAATTTCCGGGCTTCAGCAACGGTTTCCACGAATTGCTGGTAGCTGGTGTCGATCAAGTCTTGCAGAATTTGCTGTTCCGGGTCGGTCAATTCTCGATCGAATGCCAAGATATCTTTATACGGCCCCGATTTAATCACCTGAAAAGAAACCCCTACTTTTTCTAACAGCCGTTCTAGATTGTTGCCCCGGATAATCACGCCAATGCTGCCAGTAATTGTACCGGGATTAGCAACGATATGCTCGGCTCCCATGCCGATGTAAACTCCGCCAGAAGCTGAAATATTGCCGAAACTGGCGACAATTTTGACTTTTTCGCGCAAACGCTTGAGCGCGCTGTAAATTTCCTGGGAATCGCCCACAGTGCCGCCGGGGCTGTCTATCCGCAGCAGCAAGGCGGGAAATTTGCGTTCTTCAACAGTTTTGAGAGCTTCTAGGACTCGTTTGCGGGTTTCTCCGGCAATGGCTCCGGTGATTTCGATACGGGCGATTTGTTTGCGGTAGCGGGGCTTGAATGGCCAAATCATGGGCAGTGTACAGACAATGTTACGGATTTTTGTAGCTAACTTCTTATAGTGTGCCTTATTCATCGGGGTAGATGCTGTGCTTGTGTTCGCAACAGGCAAGGTGCCTGTTGCACAAGAAAATTCTTGATTGTGGAACAGGCAAGATGCCTGTTCATAATGGCCGCAACAGGCAAGATGCCTGTTCCACCTTGATTTTGTTGTGGAACAGGCAAGATGCCTGTTCATAATTGCCGAGGTTTGTGCGATCGAATTTAACTCAACAGCGATATATAATTGTAAAAATTGCTTAACAAATCTACATCATTCTCATGAGAGCCACTCTCATCAATTATTTGGAGTCTCCGCCATGCAGTTAAAACTTACCGATTCAAAATTGCCTTTTGCCCCGCTGTTGCTAATTGCGCCGTTTTTCCTGTGGGGAACCGCGATGGTAGCGATGAAGGGGGTGATGCCGCACACAACGCCGCTGTTTGTGGCTGTCGTGCGTTTGATACCTGCGGGTGCGTTGGTGCTGCTGGCGGCCGCATTCATGGGAAAACCACAGCCGCAGGGTTGGAAAGCTTGGCTGTGGATTTCGCTGTTTGCTTTGGTTGACGCTACTTTGTTTCAAGGCTTTTTAGCCGAAGGTTTGGCGAGAACCGGTGCGGGTTTGGGTTCGGTGATGATTGATTCTCAGCCGCTAGCAGTGGCGATTTTGTGTTTGTGGCTGTTTCAAGAAAAAATTGGTTTTTGGGGCTGGTTGGGATTAGTTATTGGCGTTGCGGGCATCAGTTTGATCGGGTTGCCGGATGGCTGGATTTTGGGGCTTTTTCATCCTGAAAACAGGCAGGTTTCTGCGGGTATCGAACAGTTGTTTCAGGGTGGAGAATGGTTGATGCTGTTGGCGGCTTTGTCGATGGCTGTGGGTACGGTTTTGGTGCGCTGGGTTTGCCGGTATGTTGACCCGGTGGTGGCGACTGGTTGGCACATGATTTTGGGCGGTTTGCCGCTGTTGGCAATTTCGGCTGCAACTGAGTCTGAGCAGTTTGTGAATATCGATTTTTCCGGCTGGATGGCGTTAGCTTATTCTACGGTGTTCGGAAGTGCGATCGCCTACGGTTTATTCTTTTATTTTGCTTCGAGTGGCAGTCTAACAAGTTTAAGTTCTCTTACCTTTCTTACGCCTGTATTTGCTTTGCTGTTCGGCAATTTGTTCTTGGGCGAAGTGCTGAATCCGCTGCAATCTATGGGAGTTGGGCTGACTTTGGTGAGTATTTATTTGATTAACCAGCGGGATACTTTGGGTGAGAAATTGCGAAAAGGGCGGCACGGTGAAGCGAGTGCAGAAGTTGAAGCAACAGGATTGTTAGAGTCGTCTGATTTGGATTCTGTAGAGTTGCAGGTGCAGGTGCGGGTTAGCGAATTGGAATCAGAACTTTAGCGCTTTGAGAAATTTAGGGAGAATTGGTTAATTCTTGAGTTAATTGATTTGGAGTTACAATCCTAGGAGTAGTAACCGGAAAATCTCGCGGGTTGCGGGTGACAATGGCATCAATTAGATTGATGACAGCAGTGCTGTACTGAATCGCATCTTCAAAATCCTTGAAGTTGCAAGTTAATGCAATGGAAATAACAGAATTATCTACTGTTGCGACTTGACAAAATGTGGCTAACTGCCGCAAAAACTCAAGCGTCCAATCGCGGCCTTTGTCTCGGCGAATGATATAGTAAAGGTCGCTAAAAGTTGAGGCAGAAACATAGCCTTGAATTTGACCTTCTTCAACAAAAGTTAAAATGCGATCGCTCTCGGCAAAGAAAGGTTCTCGATCGAGCGCAACATCTACTATTATGTTGGTGTCTATCAAGACTTTCACAGGTTATGTTTCTCCTTTAAATATTCCCATTTTGCTTGTTTGTCTGGATCGTCAAAATCCAGCGGTTCCGGTACAGCATCTCGATCGAATAAACCTTGAAATGCCTTCACCCTAGTTTTAAACTTTTTTTTAGGTGTTTCAGGTGCGATCGCACTTTCTGAAGCGCTGGCTTGTTTAACCGTGTCAGCTAGCTGCAAGACGATGATTTCTACATCTCCCGGTGGCATATTCACGGGTTCCACAACTACCAAGTTGCCAGTTGCATCGATTTTACCTCTAAGTTTGTATGCTTGCATGGTAATCTCCGATAACTATGTTTCTATTATATGACATAACAACCTTCTTCATTACCAATCCTCTTCATCACCAATCTTAATGTCTCTGCTTTGAATCTCTTCTAAAAAAAATTTTAAACTGGGATTTTCTGCGTAATGCTTCATCAAAACTTTATGCTGGCGATATGGTTTTGAAATTTTTCGATAATCTTCAGGATTTTTAGCCTTAGCGTCCATCTTATCGGTTTTTTTCGCAAGTTGCAGATTTAAAGTATCGAGACAGTTCTTAAATTTAGATTTTTTCTTTTTGTCGGTATAATACAGTGGAAGCAACCAACACTCAATAGAATGTACGGAGATTGCAAATATAATTTTTTGTTGATATTTGCTGTAAAAATCATCGCCGATCGCACCCCTAAACTTTTCAATAACTTTTTCAATTAACTGCTGAGGAGTAAATTCACCGTTTTCATCTTGCTTGGGGATATTATAATCTTCTGAAACATCCGTATCTATTTGGATAATGATATAGTCAATTAATTGGAAGGCTTCTTGAAAATCTCTTGACTTACAATACTTAAAAACTAGAGTCCAGCCGCCGTATGTGGATTTATTCTCATTGTCTTTATCTCTTTCTGGTTGAAGTGGTCTAATCTCTACATCTGGACTATTAAAATATCCAGCTAAAATATTCTCAATAACAATCTGGTCAGTAAGTCCCTCTGTAACCAATCCCAAACTAATCATATTAAAAATTCTTAGGAAGTCCGCCGATATAGCCCCTCAAAAACGCCTCTGATAATTTTACAGGTTCTTGTCCCTCTAGAGGTTCAGGTTTGAGAATGCGTCTAGCTTTAGTATGCCCTAATTGGTTGCGGTAGATCACAAACAGCCGCTGTTCCTCATCATCTAAATCTAAACCGTCCAAAACTGCCGGGTTGTGGGTTGTGAATATAACTTGTTTGTCGTGTTGTTTTGCTAATTCGACTAATTCTTGCATTAATCTGCGACACAATCTGGGGTTGAGAGAAGCATCAATGTTATCAATTGCAAAAAAATTAGGGGTGAGATCGCTAATGAACAAGGCAAAGTAAAAGAGTAAAAATAAAAAGCCTTCATTAGAGCTTTTTTGGTCGAAGTAAGTTAAATCTGTATCTAAATATTTATCTTTTATTTGGAGAGAACTTTGCAGGGGTGATAAATTTTCAGGCACTTCAAAATCTCTAAACCAATCTATTAATCGCAACTTTTCTTTAATTGGATTGAGTTTATCTTGGTTTGTTTCTGAGTTCAAAAACTTTATAAGTTTAAACAAGCCTTCACCATTAATACCTAATGGCTGAATTTGTCCTTCTTTTTCAAAAGTTCGTAAGGCTTGGTTTTCAGGAGAGTAAATTGTAAATTTAATTAATTTAGAATGATAAGAAAAATTGTTCAACATTATTTTTAACACTAAGGCCATATTTTTTTCCACTTCTTCTATACTGAAATTTTCTCTTTCTAAGGGGGCCATTTTTAAAATTTTATTTATTTTGTTTTGAAATGTTTCTTTTTTTGATCTTTCAGCAACCTCTTGTGCAATTTTTTTTAAGATAAGATCTTCTGCCTTACCTGAGTTGGGAGCAAGATTTTTCAAATAAATTTCAGGATCGCTCACGATGTTTTTATTAACCCATTGAGAATAGGGAGAGTTGTCATTATGTAAAATACAACTAAATTTCTCTCCATCATTTTCTTTAAGATCAATTTTGATATCTTTAATCAAATTGTCAATTTCAAAAGCCGAGCGCATCAATTGAGGTTCTGTAACTCTAATTCCCCGAGAAGCTAAAAACTCGTTATCCAGCTTGTCATCTGCCGCAGCAGAAGCAAGAGCGATCGCCTCTAGGATATTACTCTTGCCGCAGCCATTTTCACCAATCAATACGGTGACTCGTCCTAATTCTAGCTTCAGCTTTTGAATGGACTTATAATTTTCGATTCTGACTTCTCCAATCATAATTCAATCCCATATAATCTTAGTGTACTCATTGTATCTCCGATCGCATGAATCTCAAAGAACGGTTGCACAGCCATCTGATTCAAATTGTACGCGATCGCAACCCATACCTCGCATCCGAAGGGCATTTTTATGCCCAGCAATACATCCGCGAACAGTTGGCACAGTGGGGAAGTGTAGAAATTGACGATTTTGCGGTGCGCGGGCGAATTCATCACAATTTTATCTTGGATTTACCCCCCCTCAGTCCCCCCCTTGCTAAGGGGGGGAAGCAAGACAATCTGGGTCTTGAAAAGCAGATTAAGAAGCGGTTGCCGCCGATCGTAATTGGTGCTCATTACGATACTGTACCCGGATCGCCTGGGGCCGATGATAATGCTACTGGTGTTGCTGTTTTGCTGGAACTGGCAAGGGAGATCGCATCTGGGCCGCTCAAATATCCAGTGCAATTAGTCGCCTTCGATATGGAAGAATACGGTTATTTGGGAAGCAGTCATCATGCAGCTAAATACAAGCAACAGCAAGAGTCAATCCGGTTAATGATTTCTTTGGAAATGTTGGGTTATTGCAACCCTAATCCTAATTCTCAAAACTATCCCGCTGGCTTGAAATATTTTTATCCAAATAGTGGTATTTTTATTGCTTTAATTGGCAATTTGCGGACGGTTCCCGATTTGATTAATTTGAGTGGCAAAATTCGCAAATCAGGTCAGCCCTGCGAGTGGCTGCCGGTGCCGAATCGAGGTTTAATTGTGCCGGATACTCGCCGCAGCGATCATGTTCCTTTTTGGGATAATGGTTATCCGGCTATCATGGTGACTGATACTGCTAATATGCGAAATCCGCATTATCATCGAGAAAGTGATAGGATTGAAACTTTGGATTTGGATTTTCTGGCTGGTGTTTGTCAGGGGTTAGTCGAGGGCATTCGACATCTATAATTAACGCGAGCGATCGCCTGCTAGTTTGAGCGACCAGAAATTATGACTTTTATGAGCAGAAGTTATGAGTTTTATGAATTGACTCGAACAGAATTTGGCTCAATAATTGTAAATTAATCAAGCAAAAATATCAAAAAAAAGAGATATGAATCCTACTTATCCCGCTCGCACTCGCTGGCAATTTTGGATCGATCGCGGCGGTACTTTTACCGATATTGTCGCCCAGCGCCCCGACGGTAAATTAGTCATTCACAAGCTGCTGTCGGAAAACCCGGAACGCTACACCGACGCCGCAGTCCAAGGAATTCGCGATATTTTGAGAATTCCCGCCCACGCAGCGATACCCGCCGCCGAAATTGAAGCGATTAAAATGGGGACGACGGTGGCGACAAATGCTTTGCTGGAACGAAAGGGCGATCGCACAATTCTGTTAATTACTAAAGGTTTCCGCGATGCGCTGAGAATTGGCTATCAAAACCGCCCGAATATTTTCGCGCGTCACATTGTTTTGCCGGAGATGCTGTACGATCGAGTTATTGAAGTTGCGGAACGCTACAGCGCTCAAGGTGAGGAGTTGACTGCTGTCAATCCCGAGTTTATCCCATCTTTACAACAAGCATACGATGAGGGAATTCGCAGTTGTGCGATCGTATTTATGCACGGCTACCGCTACTCGGAACATGAAAAACAAGTTGCTAAAATAGCGAGAGAAATTGGCTTTACTCAAATTTCAGTATCTCACGAAGTTAGCCCGCTGATGAAATTAGTTTCGCGGGGAGATACTGCGGTTGTCGATGCTTATTTATCTCCGATTTTACGGCGTTATGTCGAACAAGTAACCAGTCAGTTATCTCCTGTAGGGGCGGTGTCCCCGTGCCCGCCCTCCCCGTGCCCGCCCCCTAAATTAATGTTTATGCAGTCAAACGGCGGCTTAGTGGACGCCGCACAATTTCAAGGAAAAAACAGTATTTTATCCGGGCCTGCTGGGGGAATTGTCGGTGCTGTTCAAACCAGCAAAAAGGCAGGTTTTGATAAAATTATTACCTTTGATATGGGCGGAACTTCCACAGATGTTGCCCATTTTAACGGCGAATACGAACGCGAATTTGAGACGGAAATTGCTGGGGTGAGATTGCGATCGCCCGTGATGGCAATTCACACTGTAGCAGCCGGCGGCGGTTCAATTGTCTTTTTTGACGGGGCTCGCTACCGCGTCGGGCCGGAGTCTGCAGGGGCTAATCCTGGGCCTGCTTGCTATCGCAAAGGTGGCCCGTTGACGGTGACTGATTGCAATGTGATGTTGGGGAAAATTCAACCGGAGTTTTTCCCGAAAGTATTTGGATTGAATGGCGATTTGCCGATCGCCCCTGACGTAGTAAAGCAAAAATTTGGGCAACTAGCGGGGGAAATTGGGGGCGAGAGGACGGCGGAACAGGTGGCGGAGGGTTTTTTGGCGATCGCGGTGGAAAAGATGGCAAATGCTGTCAAAAAAATCTCGCTTCAGCGCGGTTACGATGTTTCGGAGTATACATTGTGCTGTTTCGGCGGTGCGGGCGGCCAACACGCTTGTGCGATCGCGGATGCTTTGGGGATGAAACGGGTGTTTATTCACCCTTATGCCGGTGTGTTGTCGGCTTACGGTATGGGTTTGGCTGATGTGCGGGCTATTCGCGAAAGGGCGATCGAGCAACAGTTAAATGCAGAATTATTAGCTGATTTGCATCATATTTTAACTGCATTGGAGGCTGATGGAAAGAGGGAATTGAACCGCCCAGAGGCAGAGGACGCAGAGAAAGAGTCAGAGGTTTTAGTTATTAGGAAGCTGCGCTTAAAATATCAGGGAAGTGACTCGGTTTTGGCGGTAGATTTTGCTGAGAATATTGAGGTCATGCAGGCTGAATTTGAAGCAGCCCACCGACAGCGTTACAGTTTTATTATGCCAGAAAAACCGCTGATTGTGGAAGCGGTTTCGGTGGAAGTTGTAGAAAGAATGGATGTGCCGGAAGCATCCACAATTTCCCCCTCTTGTGGGACGGAAATCTTGCCTGTGCAACCAATTTCAACCGTGCAAACCTATGTTGCTGGCGGGTGGCGGGAAACGCCTGTTTATCAGAGAGACGATTTGCGATCGCACGACTGCATTAGCGGCCCTGCTATGATTGTTGAGGCAACGGGAACCAATATCATAGAACCGGGCTGGGAAGCGGAAATCACCGAAAATAATGATTTAATTTTGAACCGCCGATGCACGCAGATAGAGGCAGATAATATCCGCGTTCATTCGGGTTTATCTGCGGTTAAATCCGATCCAGTTTTGCTGGAAATTTTTAATAATTTGTTTCGGGCGATCGCCGAACAAATGGGCGTCACATTGCAAAACACAAGTTCCTCAGTCAACATCAAGGAACGTCTCGACTTTTCCTGTGCAATCTTCGACAAAAACGGGCAATTAGTTGCCAACGCGCCGCACATTCCCGTGCATCTGGGCTCGATGAGCGAAAGCGTTGAAGCTTTAATTTTAGCACAAGGCAATGCGATTCAACCGGGGGTTGTTTATGTTTCTAACAATCCCTACAACGGCGGCACACACTTACCAGATATCACCGTTATTACTCCAGTATTTGCTCGTGATTCCTCCCTTCCTTTGTTTTATGTAGCCTCGCGGGGACACCACGCCGACATCGGCGGCATCACTCCCGGTTCCATGCCTCCTAACAGTACAACAGTAACCGAAGAAGGCGTATTGCTAGATAATTTTCAGCTAGTAAGCGAGGGCAATTTTCTCGAAGAAAAATTACTAGAAATTCTGACAGCGGGGAATTTTCCTGTTCGCAATTCCGCTCAAAATATAGCAGATTTGCAAGCACAAATTGCTGCTAACAAGCGCGGCGCAGAAGAGCTGATCGAGATGGTAGAACATTATGGATTAGAGACTGTGCAAGCTTATATGGGCTTCGTACAAGACAATGCGGAAGAGTCGGTGCGGCGGGTAATTGAGGTTTTGAGTGATGGCGAATTTACTTATCCGATGGATAGTGGCGGACAAATTAAGGTAGCGATTACAATTGACAAATCTGCGCGCAGTGCAAAAATAGATTTTACTGGCACTTCTGCTCAACAATCCAACAATTTTAATGCTCCCGCTGCGGTGTGCAAAGCCGCTGTTTTGTATGTTTTCCGCACCTTAGTAGATGACGATATTCCTCTAAATGCGGGCTGTTTGAAACCTCTCGAAATCATCAATCCCGAAGGCTGTATGCTGAATCCTCGCTATCCAGCGGCGGTGGTTGCAGGTAATGTGGAAACTTCGCAGAATATTACCGATGCTTTGTATTGTGCTTTGGGAGTGATGGCGGCTTCTCAGGGAACTATGAATAATTTTACTTTTGGGAATCAGCGGTATCAATATTATGAAACTATTTGCGGCGGTTCGGGTGCGGGTGCAGATTTTGACGGTACTGATGCGGTTCAAACTCACATGACTAATTCGCGTTTAACTGATCCCGAAGTTTTGGAATGGCGGTTTCCCGTGTTGTTAGAAAGTTTTGCAATTCGGGCTAATAGTGGGGGGAATGGATCTCATCGCGGCGGTAATGGAGTGGTGCGGCGAGTACGGTTTCGGGAGGCGATGACGGCGGGAATTTTATCGGGGAGGCGTTTAATTTCTCCCTGCGGTTTGAATGGGGGTGAAGCGGGGAAAGTTGGGCGGAATTATGTTGAACAGGTTGATGGTAAAGTTGAGGACTTGGGGAGTACGGCGACTGTGGAAATGCAGCCGGGGGATGTGTTTGTCATTGAGACTCCTGGGGGCGGAGGTTATGGTGTTAGATCTAAATAGTAATTGACAATTAAACTGAAACCCTAGGAGATTAAGTGCGATCGCATCCTGGTGATGTATTTGCGAGCGAAATATTGGGGGGTTGAGGGTTTGGGGAGAGCGAGCAAAACATAACTTGACTCTAACTCTTTTAAGATCCTAACTTTTATGCTAGATTGATTCTTAATGTAGCATTTTTGTGTAGGGAAGTGAAAAATGGAAGGAAAGCAATTATCTTTATTTTCCCAAGAACCCGAAAATCCCGAAAAATTTTTTGAACGCAAACGAGACTGGTCAGCATCTAAACATCGGATACTACTTAAATACCTACAAGCATTCTGCTATAATCTTGGAGGTAATGAGAAATATCAATCCGAGCATATCAACTATGTTGATGCTTTTGCCGGTCCGGGGAAATATAAAGAAGGAATTGGAATTGAAGATTTTGTAAATAATTCTAATTTTTGGACAAAGTATCAACATAACTTTGAAAATACAGATGGTTCACCCTTAATAGCTCTAAAATGTGCTAACCTCTTTAATCAAGAAAGACGAGTCAACTTAAGATGTTTTTTTGTAGAGGCTGAAGCGGAGTCTAATCAACAGCTTAAGGAAAACTGTCGCTTTCTGGGTAAAGATTTGTTTTACAAAGTTTATGAAAGTCAAAAATTTGAGACCGCTTTTTCAGGTGTAATGAAGGACTTAAATCGCTATCCTACGTTATTTTTTCTTGACACTTTTGCGGTCAAAGGAGTTACTTTTGAGCATATCTGTGAAATAGGAAATTATGTCCGTCAGAACAAAGGAGAGCTATTTATACTATTTCACAACAGTGCAGTAGCTCGCCATGCGGGGCATTATAAAACCGTATATGATAGTATAAAAGAGCAAAAGACTGCTGAAACTTATATAGAGAACTTGACTAAACTCCTAGGTATCAATTCAGACCAAGATTGGAAACCCAAGTGGCTAGAACTTAAAGATCAACCTCAACAATTTGAAAAATGGGCCCTTGAATATTTTAAGAAAAGAATGAAAATAGAAGCAGGGTTTAGAGGAGCAACCAGTTTTGAAATTAAAGAAAGCTACAGCGATCCCCGACCCAAATATAGTATTGTAGTAGGTAGCAATCACCCCAAAAAAGCTTTTGGAAGTTTCTTGAACGATTTCGTTTGGGAGGAGGAAAGATTGTTATTTTTTAAGGACAGCCACACAGGAATTAAAAAATTTTTAGAAAAAGAATGGAATTCAGAGCAGCAGAAAAGATTAGCTGAAATAAAAACTCAGGCTATCAAAACTTTTAGTAAGCTTAATGATTGGATATCTTTTGACGATGCAATTACTCATCTAATATTAGAAATGAATGACATAGGACGTTTAAAGCGAACTCATTACAATAATGATGTTTTAGATTGGCTGTGCACAGAACAATTGATAGAAATCAAACATCCTTCTAAGCAGAAAAAGCCTTACACATTAAAAAGCCACTTTAGGCTTAAAAAATGATACCAATATCAAACCGTATATGTAAGAAAATTTAGATTTTTTTACTCAACAGGGATTAAGGGTAGTTATTTTAGCCATCTTTTTTGATGTTTCTTCCACGTTTCAGGCATTTCATCCCAGATTTTCCCATCCAACAGTCTCCCAGCAGCTTTAGGTGTTCTACCTCCCCATTGCTTGAAGAAAAACGCGATTCCAGCCTCCTGACACTGATCGCGAATACTTTGTGCCCATTCTTCCTGCATCGGACGGTGTTTTTGTCCAGATTCTCCCCCAACTATTACCCAGTGAATATCTCTTAGATCGAGTTGCAAAGGCCCTAAAAGTGGTTCGCAGGATAAAAAGCGTACCTTTGCATTGACTTGTCGCAAATGATCCACACGATGAACATAGTTTTGATTTTCAACAGACACCCCCATCCAAATATTATCAGACCAATCAAGTTGAGGGGCTAAGTCGGCTAAACGCTCATGTCGCTTCGTAAGAATTTGATAAATGTGGTGAGGAGTTTCACGCATTACATCAAAAACTTGTTTCAGGAATTCAATAGAAACATCTTCATGGAACAAATCACTCATTGAGTTAACAAAAATGCGACTCGGCTTTCGCCAGCTTTTAGGCTCATTCAAACGTTTTGGATATTCCGTTAAATCAAAACCGTTAGGAAAATTAGTATGAAACCGTTTTGTTAATGCTTCAGCATAACAATGCGTACAACCTGGACTGACTTTATCGCAGCCCGTCGTTGGATTCCACGTTCGGTCAGTCCATTCGATACCAGTATTAATGCTAGACATACAAAGAATTTACCCTTTAAACAACCTTTGTATGTGACGGTAAACAAATAAAATTCGATCTACTAATTGAGGTTTATTCACCGTCACCTACAACTTAATTATATAATTAATTTGACTTTATTATCAACATATTTTTTAAGCACTTGCATCAAATGTATATCGTGTTGTAGAATCGGGCTGCACCCGCATTTATTCTCCAAACCTTTCCAGAACAATTGTGCAAACACCTAATTTTTCAGAACTCAACCATCCTGTGGTCAAATCCCTGTTCCATCACAGCGACCAGGAATTATTGACTCTGTTTCAAAACCATCCCGATCAGGGTCGCTTCTTCACGGCGATTTTTTGCCGCTACGCTCAAATTGTACACTCCCTGATTCGCCATTCCGTGCGATCGCCCGTACAAGGCGATTACCTATTTGCCCACACTTGGCTGCACATCTATCACGAACTGCGAGGCCTCGATTTGCGCCGCGAGATCCAAGAGTCTGATGGCGGAAATCTTAGTCTCCAAAACTGGCTGATTAATGTCACTGCAGTCTGCATAAATCAAGCTGAATTGCCCCCTGTTGAGTCGATTCACTACTCTTTGCAATCGGCTCCGCCTCCGCTGTGGTGTTACGTCAAACAAGCCTTGGAATTGTTAGCGCCGCTGCCGCGTTTAGTGGTGTTGATGGCTCAGACTTTCCGCTGGAGCGAAACTCGCATTGCAGCTTATTTGCAAGCAGAAGGCGAAGCTATTTCCCCCGCTCAGGTAAAGGCTTTGCTGCAAAAAGGATATCAAAGTTTAGAATCCAACTTGCCGGAGGATATTCGGGCTATTTATCTAGATGAAAATCTCGATTATCAGGAAGCGCTTGTCTAGTATAGCGATCGAGGTTGTGGTTTCTCAAAAACCCGGTGTTTTGAAAATACTGGGTTTTTTAGCTATCATGTATAGCGGAATGTGCTTCGTCCGCACCCTACATTTTGATTTTTTCTGTAAGTTGTAATCATCTATTTTAGTTGAATACCAGCAATCCAAATATAAGAGGTGGAAATGGCTGTTTATCAAGTTCGGTTGGTGAATGAGGCTCTCGCGCTCGATCGCACGATCGCAGTACCAGACGACCAGTATATCTTAGATATCGCAGAAGATGCCGGCATCCGCTTGCCGAATGGATGCAAGCAAGGCGAGTGTTCTGCTTGCGTTGTCAAACTGCTGAGCGGTGAAATCGACCAAAGCGAACAAAAGTTTTTGAAGCCGTCTGAAGTGCAAGCTGGCTACGCTGTTACTTGTGTGGCTTACCCGCTTTCTGACTGCACTTTGTTAACTCATCAAGAACAAGTTTTATATCAAGCCGCTCTTTATTTTAAGTAATACGAAATCATTTTTTTACCATCTTTTCTTCTAGCCTCGCTTGGCGCGGAATTTGTTTGTAATACCAATTTTAAAAAACAATGCAACAGTATTCTTGTTCCCCCCCTTTGCAAGGGGGGGCTAGGGGGGGTCGAAGAGTGTTGCAGGATTTTAGAGAAATGGTATAAAAGAGCGAATTATATTCGCCGAGCTAATCGTTATCAAAGCAGATTTGGTGTCATGTAAGGTGCGTGACTCTCCAGCATCTCGCTGTTAATTGAGTAACTAAAAAGTCACGCACCCTAATGAGTATAGATAAACCCACCCTTATAAATTCAGCAATTGTAGAATCCGCTTCATCGGAATTTCCGCCCAATCCAAGCGGTAATTAAGTTCGTAGGCTAGCTCGCCAACCGCTTTTTCCAAAATGTAAGCATCCAACAAAACTTGTAGTTCCGGTATAGATTTGGGCAAGAAATTGGCATCGCCTGCTGTTACCAAATAGCTGTTAAGAAACGTCAGGCTGACCCAGCGGTGCCAAACGTTCGCCCACTGCTGCATCTCCGGGAGATTTTCCGGGCGAATCATGCCACTTTCTACTTCATTGCGGAGTGCCAAAGTAACAGCGTAACTTATAGATTGCAGCATTCCCGCAACATCTCGCAGGGGCGACCTCTTCATCCGCCGCTCGCTTAACGGTCGATTCCGTTCTCCTCCGAAATCAATAATTACAAAGTCTTTCCCTGTATAAAGAACTTGCCCGAAATGAAAGTCTCCGTGACAGCGAATTCTATCGGCCGTGATTCTCAAGTTCAAAATAGACTTGAAACGTTCCATGATCAACTCTTCGCGGTTGAGCAGCTTTTGAGCCGATTTTTGTATTTCTGGCGGCAGTTTAGACATCCGTTTTTTCAGATCCAGCAAAGTTCTTCCGGCCAGATTTCTCATGTGTTGATAGATGGAACGCTGGTAAAAGGAGGTGAAGTTTTCTGGGGCAAAAGCGGGATTTTCTGTGTCAGCACCTAAAGCGAGGTGAAGTTCGGCTGTCCGTTGACCTAAAAGTTCGGCTGATGCTAAGTAAGAGCCGATGAGTTCGCGAGCTAATGCCGGAATTTCTAGCGATAAATCGGCTACTAGCGAGTTTTGCTGCCGCTGCTGTCCGGTCAAAGCGTTCGGTAAATAATTTTCGGGGGCTGTAGATAAATTCTCACCGGAATGCTTTGCTTCTACTGTCATTACTTGCTCGAAATAGTCGCGCAGTGTGTCTAAGGTATAAGACCAAGCATCTACGCTGTCGGGGATTAATTTTTGTAGGATTCCGACTGTAAGGACTTGTTTTGCTGGTGTGTGATATTCCAATGCTCCGGCAATTGGAGCGTAGTGTTGGATCGAGTTGCGCTCCGTTAAAAAGCGTCCGATTTCTAATTCGGGGTTGATTCCTTCCTCGACTTTTCGCAATATTTTGAGGACGAAGCGGTCGCCGTAACCTGCGGATGTATTGCTTTGTTCTTTTTTGAACACGTGGGGGTCGAGGTGGGATAAATCTTCTTCTGAGCTGAATGCAGTGTCGGCAATTCCTAGTAGTTGGCCTGCAACACCTCTGTAACTGCGAGAATTGCCGATCGCCCCCAGCAGCGCGCTCAGAAAACCTTTTTCCCCGGCAGCGTCAAATAGTACCCCGATTTCCTTGTTGGTTTCTGGGAAGTGCAGGCGCGCGATCGCCCGCTCGTCCACATCCCCTTTCATCTCTTCCCAACCTAAAGGCAAAACGTAAGTTTCCGGCATACCTTCAGTATAATTCAACTGCAAAAACAGAATGTAAACTTGAGATTCCTCCCCCGCATTATCTTTACATTCAATCGGTACAACCTCACTTATTTCTAATGATTGAATTGTCCGATCTGTACCGCTAAACCAGCGATTGCGCCGCAGGTATCCCGGCAAAAGATTAAGCAGCATATCGCTTAACTGACTTGTAGCAAAAGCAGTTTTCCAATTGCCTATCACCGCCAAAGTAGGCAAGTCTGTGGGAACACCGTGCAGCGAAAAATCTTCGTGTTTAACAGTAAGAGTAAACCAGTAAAAAGTGTGAGGACTCAAGCACAAAAAGTAAGGCGACTCGCCAACTGGAGGAAACTCCGTGCGACCGAAAATCTCCACTGGAACAGCACCTTTAAAGGGCGCAAGGTCTAATTCTGCCGTCTGGACAAAGCGTGACAAATTAGCCACTACCAGGATGTGTTCGTCTTGATAAGTGCGTACAAAAGCTAAAACTTTGCGGTTTTCCGGGTACAGAAACTCGCAAGTTCCGCGGCCGAATGCTTGGAAGCGCTGCCTAATTGCAATCAGGCGTTTCATCCACCACCACAGAGAACTTGGATTCGCCCGCTGCGCGTCCACGTTAACAGATTCGTAGTGATATTCAGGGTCAACAATGGGCGGTGCGTACAGCCGCTGCGGGTTAGCACGGCTGAAACCGGCATTGCGATCGCCACTCCACTGCATCGGAGTTCTCACCCCGTTGCGATCGCCCAAATAGATATTGTCTCCCATGCCAATTTCATCGCCGTAGTAAAGCACCGGCGTACCCGGAAGAGACAGCAGCAAAGCATTCATCAACTCGATGCGGCGGCGGTTATTTCCCATCAAAGGAGCCAAGCGGCGGCGGATGCCCAAATTAATTCTCGCCTGAGTGTCTTGAGCGTAAACCCGATACATATAATCTCGGTCTTCATCGCTCACCATTTCCAGCGTCAATTCATCGTGATTCCGCAAAAATAATGCCCACTGACAATTATTGGGAATATGTGGAGTTTGCTGGAGAATGTCGCTAATTGGGAAGCTATCTTCCATGTGCAAAGCCATAAATAAACGCGGCATCAGCGGAAAATGAAAGTTCATGTGACATTCATCGCCAGCAGCGTAATATTCAACCGCATCCTCCGGCCACTGATTCGCCTCAGCCAGCAGCATCCGGTTCGGGAATTTCTCATCTACGTGCTGCCGCAATTGCTTCAGGAATACGTGAGTTTCGGGCAGGTTTTCGCAGTTAGTACCTTCGCGCTCGTACAGGTAAGGCACCGCATCCATTCGCAGTCCGTCTACTCCCAGTGCCAACCAGAAATCTACCACATCTAAGATGGCTTGGCGGACGGCCGGATTGTCGTAATTCAAATCGGGTTGGTGGGAATAAAAACGGTGCCAGTAATAAGCTTTTGCTACCGGATCCCAAGCCCAATTAGATGTTTCAAAATCTTGGAAAATAATCCGAGCCTCTTGATATTTTTCCGGGGTGTCGTTCCACACATAAAAATCTCTTTCGTTACTTCCTTTCGGGGCGCGGCGCGCTCGCTGAAACCAAGCGTGCTGGTCGGAAGTGTGGTTAACAATTAACTCAATAATGACTCGAATTCCCCGCTGGTGCGCTGCTTCTAAAAGGTCTTTAAAGTCCTCTAATGTGCCGTAAATCGGGTTGACGGTAGTATAGTGAGATGTATCGTAGCCGTCGTCTCGGAGCGGCGAGGGAAAAAATGGCAGTACCCAAATTGCTGTTACTCCCAAGTTTTGCAGGTAATCCAGTTTTTCTGTCAGTCCTCTAAAGTCGCCTATCCCGTCTGCATTGCTGTCGGCAAAAGCCCGAACTGGTACTTCGTAAATAATCGCGTCTTTGAACCACAAGGGGTCGTCATTTAACATTGAGTTTGGCATGATTTTTAGCGATGATTGGTAATTGAGAATTTGTACTTAAAATTTGGTAATTGGGATTTGTTCGTTCAAATCCAAACTGATAAATCATAACTTATAATTTGACCGCGATCGTCCTGCCAGCGGCAGACTTTTAATCGTAATTTATTAACGCAAAACTTATAACTTCTTAACTATAAAATCTCAACAATCTGTTTTGCTATTTCGGATACAGTTCACAATCCGGGTACTGTGCTAGCTACCGATGCGCGGTAGTGCCCACCCTACCAAGGCGTGTCAACTTAAGCCTTAAACCCCTCTGTATCTCTCGCTGGTAGCCCAGTCTATATCCCCCTAAATCCCCCTTGATAAGGGGGACGAAAGAGAACACTCTTGTCCCCCCCTTATTAAGGGGGGCTAGGGGGGATCGAGCCCTTGTTGACACTAAGCACACCCTACAGACTCAGGATTAGGTGCGGTATTTACTACCTGCCGGACGGTTGCCACGACATTACAGTACCTTGACGTTTATTAATAATTTTCGTTACATTAGTTTACATAAAGCAACAAAAGTTAAGGAAAAAGCAAAAATGACTATTGTAATCGCTCTTTTAATCGTCGGTTGGGTCGCGGCCTCAGTAATTGGCACTCAAGCATATTTCCTCGGGGAACAGTCAAAGCCCATCCACGAGCGGAATTGGAACGATGAATCTTTTGAACAACTAGCAAAATCAGTGACGGGAACAGAAATTGATTACCGCGTTCGCGTTCCTGCCTACAGCATGGATGCCTATGGTAGCCGCACCATGTCTAATTCTTGATAATATATTTCACCATTTTTAATAACAGGCAGGATGCCTGCTCCACAAGAAAAATTGATTGTCTGTGGAACAGGCATCTTGCCTGTTCCTAGCTGTTCGGCAACTACAAACTGTTACCTGTCAGCGCTGGGCGAGAATCTTTTTTGCGAAATTGCAAAGTGTTATTTTCACAGTCGATCGCAATTGTATCGCCCTCCACAAACGCATTTTCCAGAATCTTGTTCGCCAGCGGGTTTTCCAGCTCCCGCTGGATGGCACGTTTCAAGGGACGAGCGCCGTAAACCGGGTCGTAACCGACATCTGTGATATGGTTTTTCGCCGCATCTGACAGTTCCAAAGTAATTTTTTGCTCGGCCAACAAACGCTCGATCCGCTTCACTTGGATACTGACTATTTGCCGCAGTTCCGTCTTGCTCAAAGTGTGGAACAAAATTATCTCGTCCACCCGATTGAGAAATTCGGGCCGGAAGTGCGAGCGCAGGGCTGTCATCACCCGTTTTAACATCTGTTCGTACTCTTGGTCTGTCTCCCGTTCTTGAGTCAATAAATTTTCATTTTCACTCTTCTCGGCAGTATCGACTCGGTGGGCAGACACCTCAACAGTACCGTCGGCAGCCACTTTATAATCTGTCTTTTGGCTTGACAAATCTTTCGTTTCCTGCTTGCGAGTAGCAGGTTTTTTGACGGTTTTTTCCTTCTTAGTAAACACGTCTAAAATGTGGTCGCTGCCGATATTGCTAGTCATCACAATTACGGTATTTCTAAAGTCAACCACTCGACCTTGAGAATCGGTAATTCTGCCGTCATCCAACACTTGCAGCAAAATGTTAAATACGTCGGGGTGCGCTTTTTCCACTTCGTCAAACAGCACTACCGAATAAGGATGTCTCCGCACTGCTTCCGAAAGTTGTCCCCCTTCATCGTAACCGACATATCCGGGAGGAGCTCCTACCAACCGGGAAACGCTGTGCTTCTCCATGTATTCCGACATATCGATGCGGACGATCGCATCATCGCTGTCAAACAAAAACTCCGCCAACGCCCGCGCTAACTCTGTTTTTCCGACGCCTGTCGGGCCCATAAACAAGAAAGAGCCGATCGGCCTTCCGGGGTCTTTCATGCCCGCCCGAGCGCGCCGAATTGCCGCTGCCACGGCTGTTACAGCTTCCTCTTGACCGATAACTTTTTGGTGCAAGTGTTTTTCCAATTGCAGCAATTTTTGGCGTTCGGATTCTAACAACCGGTTAACCGGAATGCCCGTCCATTTAGCGACAATTTCCGCAATATCGCCCTCAGTAACTTTTTCCCGCAGCAGGGAAGAACCTTGAGCTTGCTGTTTCAAAAGTTCCGCTTCTTTCGCTTCGCGATCGCGCACCGCCGTTTCTAACTTGCCGTACTTTAACTGTGCGGCTTTATTCAAATCGTAAGCCCTTTCTGCTTGTTCGATTTGCACTCGCAGTTGGTCTTCTTCTGCTTTCAATTTATTGATTGCATCCAACAACTGCTTTTCGCCCAACCACTGAGAGGATAATTTTTCCTGCTTAACTTTTAAGATGTCAATCTCAGATGTGATGCGTTCGACGCGGAAGCCGAGCCCAGGGGCTAGAGCACCTTTTCCTTCCCCTTCGATCGACAATTTTTCCATTTCCAACTGCATCACCCGGCGGTCAATGCCTTCCAATTCCACAGGTTTAGAGGTAATCTCCATTTTCAAGTGGGCGGCCGCTTCATCTACGAGGTCGATCGCCTTGTCTGGCAAAAATCGATCGGAAATATAGCGGAAAGACAGAGTTGCAGCAGCTACCAGAGCCGAATCCGTAATTTTTACCCCGTGGTGGCGTTCGTAACGGTCTTTCAATCCGCGCAAAATCGAAACAGTATCTTCAACGCTGGGTTCGCCGACAAATACTTGTTGAAATCGGCGTTCTAGTGCGGGATCTTTTTCAATATTCTTGCGGAATTCGTCGAGAGTTGTAGCGCCGATGCAGCGCAGTTCGCCTCTGGCTAACATCGGTTTTAACAAGTTTCCCGCATCCATCCCCGAACCGGAACTGCCACCGCCGCCAGTACCGACAACGGTGTGCAATTCGTCAATAAATAGGACAATTTGCCCGTCGGAATCGATGACTTCCCGCAGAACAGACCGCAATCGTTCTTCAAATTCGCCCCGGAATTTGGCCCCAGCAATTAAACTGCCCATGTCGAGGCTAAATAGCTGGCGATTTTTCAAAGATTCCGGTACGTCGCCGTTGACAATTCGCTGGGCTAAACCTTCGGCGATCGCAGTTTTTCCAACTCCGGGATCGCCAATTAACACCGGATTGTTTTTTTGACGGCGGGAAAGAACTTGTACCACGCGGCGGATTTCCTCATCGCGGCCGATTACTGGGTCGAGTTTGCCGGCTTTGGCGGCTTCTGTCAAATCGCGGCCGTACTTGCTGAGGGCGTCGGAGCTAGCTTCGCCATCTTGCTCTTGGGCTTTAGCGCTGCTGCGGCTGGCTTTCCCAGTTTCGGAATTTTTTTCTTGGGCTTTAGTAGTGGCGCGGACTGATTTGATTGCTTCTTCGAGTTTTGGTCGATCGAGCGTACCGGCTGGGGGTTTGCGATCGTAACCGGGGCGGCCCGGCGGGCCGTCGCCTTTTGTCAGCAACCTGCGACCGACTCGTTCGTCTTCTACTAAACCAATTAATAAATGTTCAACGGCGATAAAATTATCTTGCCAAGCCGCCCTGGTGGCCTCGGCAACATCTAACATCACTTCTAAGCCGCGGCCGAGGTATAGTTGGTCAGCGTTGGCAACTCTGGGCTGTCGTTTGGCAAAAGCATCTAACTGCTGGGCAAAGCGGGCGGCATCGACTCCAGCTTTGCTGAGAATGCTGTTGGCCTGACCTTGCTGTTCGAGAAGGGCGATGGCTAAATGTTCAACCTCTAGCTGCTGATTGGCAAAGCGGCGGGCTACATCCTGGGATTTGACAATGGCTTCCCAGGCTTGATCTGTAAATTTGCTAGGGTCTGTTGGCTGCACGTTAGTTCCTCGCAATCAAGGGGATTCCTGTTGTTATCCGTTAATACATCGTCTCACAACCATCATAATCTTTAAACAGGATTGTGAATTTATGAGTGCGGTTAACTAGGGGGGAAGTTGTGGCCTAATTGACCTCTTACAAAAGCTTACAGTCCGCAATCCACCCCGAAATTTGGTGCGGTCAGACCGACTCTGGCGATATCCTTCGGGATAGGTTGGCTGGCCGTACTTATAAAAATATTGCCACAAACAAGATTTTTTACCGGCTGAGATTTATGCTATTTCCCACTTACCAATTTTTAGTATTTTTCCTAATTATTTTTAGCCTGATCGTCTCTGTGAAACCCCAAGTCGATTTGTATAAAATTGTCTTGTTAGTTTCCAGTTTCTTATTTTATTCCTTTTGGAGTTTCGACTTTCTCTTGCTCCTCGTTTTCTCTACAGCCTATAACTATATCACTCTTCGGGTTCTGTGCAACAGTAAGTATAAAAAACTTGCTTTAATCTCCGGCTTAGTTTTCAACATTGTCTATCTCGGCATCTTTAAATATTGCAACTTCTTTGTAACTTCTTTATTTGAGATACTGAACCACCTACAAATTCCAGCCAGCTTTCCAGTGTTGCAAATAATCGCCCCCGTCGGCGTGTCTTTCTACACTTTTAGAATAATTTCTCATTTAATCGACTGCTACCAGCAAAAAATACCCTGTCCAAAATTTATAGACTATGCCGCCTACATTACCTACTTTCCGCAAATTGCCTCCGGGCCAATCTCGCGAGCTCCCGAATTTTATTTGCAGCTAAATTCACCGAAAAAATACGACTATCAAATTGAAGAAGTTATAGTTTTGATTTTGTCGGGACTCTTCAAAAAATATACTTTAGCCAGCTTTTTGTTTAACTTCACTGACTTGCCATTCAAAGTCCCCCAGCAGTACAGCAGCATCGATTTAATCCTGGCGGCAATTTCCTATTCCTGTTTAATTTACGTAGATTTCAGCGGCTATTCAGATTTAGCCAACGGCATCTCCTGTTTGCTAGGTTTCCAACCCATTGCCAACTTTAATATGCCATACCGATCGCTCAGCCTGCAAGAATTTTGGAAAAGGTGGCACATCAGTCTTTCCGAGTGGCTGAGGGATTACCTTTACTTTTCCTTGGGCGGCAACAAATACGGCAAGTTGAGAAAGTACCTAAATCTATTTTTAACCATGGCGATCGGCGGATTTTGGCACGGCGCAGGTTTAAACTTTATTTTCTGGGGAGCAATTCACGGTTTAGGATTAATTGTCAACCATTTATGTAAAGATATCCCCCAAGCTATCCACTTTAAATTAGACTATGCCTTTCCCAGATTTGCTAAATTTTGCAGTTGGTTGTTAACATTTAGTTTTGTTACTTGTAGCTGGGTATTTTTCGGCACTCCCAACTGGGAAACTGCGGTGAGTTTTTTTGAAGGAATTGTCCATCCTGCCGTCGCCACTTTTCAATTTAACTTTTGGCAATTGTATTTAGTAATTGCAGTCATTGGCGCGCTCAACTTGCGGGGCGATCGCATCGCGAAACTATTGCAAACCTTATTGTCATTAAAAAACATTTTCTTTCGCGTTGTCTTAGTTTCGCTGCTCGTGTATACTATCTTGATGTTGGGGCCTAGTACCGTTCCGCCTTTTATTTACTTTAATTTCTAAGAAATATGAAAGACCGGGAATTTTTGCTAATTGTTACTTCTGTCATTCTCACTTTAATATTTTCAAACTTATCATTATTTCTAAAAAGCTTTGCTTCAACTCCTTTGGCCAGTCCAGAAATCAAAGAAGCCGCGCGCCGGATCGAAATAGACGGTTTCCGAAAATCCGAACAAGCTTTTTGGAGCCAAATTAAAGATATTAACTTCGATAGCCTCGCCAAAGAAGCAGAAATTCCTCCTGTCAAAACCGAAACAAAAGCGGCCGTTGAACCCCCAATGCCCGCTAATGCTAAAAAACAAACCCCAGCTAAACCTAAACTGACCAGACCTTATCGCAGATTTTTATTTATTGGAGATTCCGTACTGTTCGACTTAGGAATTCAACTCCAGTACACTCTTAAGAAAAAATACAATATCGCCGATACGAAAATTGACTACAAAGTCTCGACGGGGTTAAATCGGATAGATTATTATGACTGGTATGCCAGAACTAGCCAAATTCTTAATAATTACCAGCCGGATGTAGTGATAGTTTTGTTTGGAGCAAATGACCGTCAAAATATTACTGATTTTCAAGGAAAAGCCTGGGCAGTTATGAGCCAAGGATGGCAAAAAGCTTATCAAGAAAGAGTTGAAAAATATGCCACTTTACTTGATTCATCCTCGGTGAGAAAAGTCTATTGGATAGGTCAATCTATACCTAACAAATCTTCGTATATCAAAGCTTTTCCTATTATGAACGATATTTATAAAAATGCCAGCCAATCTTCATCAAAAATTGAATATATTTCGACCTGGGAAACTTTTGGAAAAGGCGGAAGATTTGTTCCTGTAGTTGCTAATAAATCGGGTAAGCGAGGTTATGTAAAAAATAATGACGGCTTGCACTTTACCTCCCACGGGGCTCAAATTATCAGCGACTTAATCGTTGACCAAATGGTGAGCGACAAAATATTAAAAGTTCCGACCAAAAAATAAATATAGTAGGTTGGGTTTCGTGACCCAACCTAAAATTTTGACATTTCACCGATCACTGCAAAATTATATATTTATTTCGGGACGCACATTTGCCTTGCTCAAGCCGGTTTATAAGAAAAATATGGGCTTTAGTTAGGAGAAATTTACCCGTGAAACCGGGTTTATAACTCCCTAGGCGTCCCGGACTAATATTGACAAAAAGCACCAGTAGATGTAAAGTTGAATTCAGCATCAAAGAATGGCGTCCATATCTACCAATTGTCATGGCGACCAATTATGACGAGGAATCTGGGGAAAGTCGATCGCAGTAGCATCCCTGAGTCGATCGGGTGCAGCGGCACAGCGCTAATCTTCATTCTCAATAAATATACTCAACCCTGGCAAAGAATAAACATAGTTGAAAAAATCCTGCAACAGTGCGGCAGCGAGCCTTTTGCTGAAGTTGTGGGCGTAGCGAAAAGCGGAATATTCAGAGAAAATATACCCGAATCAGTCAGAAAACCGCATCCGAATTTGCTGTTTCGCGCTTTGGGGATTCAGGCATTGGGGAAGGTGCGAGATGAGCTGAGATCGAGTGAGAGAGAAGCTAGAGCAAGTGATTTTAGCAAAAATCTGCTGGCGGCGTTAGAACAGGAAGCGCGAGGGGGATCGACTCCTTTAATTCGGTGGTCTGCGGCTGTTAGTATTAAGTCAATTTGGTTGGATGAAGCAGGGCAAGCACAAGACAAGGAATGTGCTGTCAATGTCACAATCAATGCAGGGGAAATTGAGCGGCTGGTTGTAGAAGAGCAAATTAAACTGTTAGCAATCAACAAATTTGCTTTGGGCGACAGTAGAAATGATAGCAGTAAGGAATATGAGAATTGTCTAGATTTTTGGGTGTACGGCCCGAGCTGGCTGCTGCCGGGTATGCCAATGGATTGCGAAGAATATCTGTTTTGGATCGAGAGAGTATTTGCTGCGATCGCAGTTACGGGCTCGTACAAATTGAATCCCAAAAAGGATGCAGCAGTAACCAACTTTTTGGAAGCTGCGGAAAATAATTTTAATGACTTGGAATTCTCCCAAATACTTGCCAAAATTTTTGAGTTCCTGCACCACCCGGAAGCGAGAGTCAAAAATCTAGCTGCAATTATTTTAGAACCTTACAAAGACAAGCTTGACCGGAAATCGGCGCTGATTCTGACAGCCCTAGTATATAAATTTAATGTAGTAAAAAATCCGCCCTTAGAATGTCTGACTATTCCCGAAATAGAGGAGTGCAAAGCGTCACTGTATCGAGATAAAATCGAAATTGACAAGGTGTATAGTGAGGCTTTGTCGCTGTGCGGCGATCGGGATGTCGAGATGGCAAGTTTCTTGTCAGCTAAACAGAGTGAAGACCAAAATACGGTAGACGAGCAAATCAACAATCTCAGCAAGTTAGTTAAGTCGATCGTAGATTGCCAGAGCTTGTTAGATGCTAATAGGGAACTTTTGTATTTGACTATAGAGCGGCTGCAAAAATGGGATTACACCCTAGGCCATAAACTGTCTGTGCACCGCAAGAAACTCCAAAACCTCAGTTTTGACAAAAGCACCTCCGAGCAGTGCATAAACCTCGACAACGAGCTAAATTCTATCAGAGATTCTTTGCAATATACTTTGTATGAAGTCACATCCAAAATTAACAGCCTAATTAGAGATGTAGAAGTTTCAGTGTCTAAGAATAATAAGACGGCCACAGATATGTTTAAGTGGACATGGGTATTGTTGGGGGTGTGGTTTTCAGTAGGGCTGCTCTTGTATGTATCGGATTCAGTGATTAACTCAATGTTTACCGTCAGCTACACAAGCGAATTTGTAGTTTATTGGACTATTTTATTTATTGTGATGGTGGTATTTTTGTTAGTATTAGCTGTATTTTTTTCGGCGATCGCTGCTTTAGAAAAGCGCCGAGAATCTAAATTAATTCCTCAATTTGATAGCTTAAGCCAAATAGGCACCAGTTTTTCTATTTTGTGGCAAAAGAGTTACTTGCAGCAGTTTGTACCGTCGGTGCGATCGAATTAAAAGTGTTGAAAACCCCTAAATCCCCTCAGTAGGGTGCGTCACAGAAAGAGTTTCAGCTTAACTCAAAAAGTTTGTTTCTGACGCACCCTACCAGGACTAGGAGGACGAACTCTAAGATGCGCTCGCCGCACTTACTTTCTGGGCGTTGCTACCTTGATTTGCCAGTTGAATTAATTCAACTTTATATCCATCTGGGTCTTGCACAAAAGCGATGACTGTTGAACCGTGCTTCATCGGGCCGGGTTCGCGGCTGACTTTACCGCCGCGGGCTTTAATTTCTTCGCAAGTACCGTAAATGTCGTCAACGCCGATCGCAATATGACCGTAAGCATCTCCCAAATTGTACTCTGTGACGCCCCAGTTGTATGTTAATTCCAAAACTGTAGTGTCTGATTCGTCGCCGTAACCGACAAAAGCCAGAGTAAATTTACCGTCTGGATAGTCCTTTTGCCGCAGCAATTTCATGCCCAGAACCTCGGTGTAAAATTTGAGGGATTCTTCCAGATTGCCGACTCGGAGCATCGTGTGTAGTAGTTTCATTTAGCTCACTCCAAATTTTTTAAGCTTCCTCAATTTTAGCGAGATCTCGCTGGAAAAAACCGCGCCGGAAAAGTTTACCTGGTTTTAGCTTGCTTTTTACTGAACAAAAACCACCACAGTTCTAAACCAATTAATGTCAATCCGCCTGCTGTTACGCCAATTTTTAAACTTAACGGCTGTTCGATATGCCGAAATTGAGCGGTTGATTTGGCAGGATGGATTGATATTTGATTGGCTCGAACTCCCGATGCAATTCCGAGCATAATTCCTAAAGTGCCGAGGCTTCCTAAGATTTGGCGTTGATTCAACATTTTTTAAATTTCTCCTAGTTTATGCAAGAGATTTTCTTTGATAAATCGGGGAATGGTGCGTATAGCGCACCTTATATCTGTGTGCAGGTAGGGTGGGGCACCATAGATTTTTGGAAAACTCCTAATTTAGGCAATAGATTTGGGTTTAAAATTCCTCAATCGCAAAGCATTACTAACTACAGAGACTGAACTGAAAGTCATTGCTGCACCGGCGATAATTGGATTTAGCAGCCAGCCAAAAATGGGGAACAAAATGCCAGCGGCGAGCGGTATTCCAGCGATGTTATAAATAAACGCAAAAAACAGATTTTCGCGGATGTTCCGCATGGTGGCGCGGGAAAGTTTAATTGCGGTAACTATGCCTTGCAAATCTCCTGAAATTAAGGTAATGTCGCTCGCTGCGATCGCCACATCGGTGCCGGTGCCGATCGCAATTCCCACGTCTGCTAAGGCCAAAGCCGGCGCGTCGTTAATCCCGTCTCCCACCATCGCCACAATGTTTCCTTCCCTTTGCAGGGCTTGAATTTGAGCTGCTTTTTGGTCGGGTCTAACTTCGGCAAAAACCCGAGTAATGCCCACGGATTGGGCGATCGACTCCGCAGTCGCGCGATTATCCCCCGTCAGCATCGCCACCTCCAAACCGAGCTTTTGAAGCGCTTTCACCGCCTGCGCTGACGACGGTTTGAGGGCATCCGCAATCCCCAGAATTGCCTCTATTTTGCCCTCTACAGCCATCCAAACAACCGTTTTGCTCGCAGCTTCCAAAGCTCTCCCGCGCAGTTCCAGATATTCAGTATCGCAGCCTAGTTCCTGCATCCACCTCAGCGTTCCCAAGGCGATCGACTTTCCGCCTACAACCCCGCGAACACCACTCCCCGCGATCGCCTCAAAATCCTTAACATCCGTCAAATTAACCTCTTGAGATTGAGCGTACCTCACAACAGCTTCCCCCAAAGGATGCTCGGAATTTCGCTCTACAGACGCCGCCAATTGCAGCAACTTTAACTCATTGCTGTTCGCCGTTCCCCTAATTGTCACAAAATCAGTTACAGTCGGCTTGCCTTCGGTGAGAGTCCCAGTTTTATCTAAGACAATAATTTGAATTTTATGAGCCAATTCTAAACTCTCGGCTCCTTTAATTAAAATCCCATTTTCTGCCCCTTTACCAGTTCCCACCATCACAGCAGTCGGAGTCGCCAAACCCAAAGCGCACGGACAGGCAATAATCAGCACTTCCACCATTGTTACGGTGGCTAGAGTGATGTTTCCCGTCGCGTTAAACCAGATAATAAAAGTAGCTAAAGCGACGGCAATTACTGCGGGTACAAACCAACCAGTCACTTGGTCTGCTAACTTTTGAATCGGTGCTTTTGAACCCTGTGCGTCCTGCACCATCTTGACAATTTGAGCTAAAAATGTATCTTTGCCAACTCTTGTCGCCCGAAACTTGAAACTGCCAGTTTTGTTAATTGTGGCTCCGATAACTTCGTCACCAAGCTGCTTTTTGACAGGCACAGTTTCTCCCGTAACCATTGCTTCGTCTACTGTGGAAGAGCCTTCAATTACCTCTCCATCTACGGGGATTTGCTCTCCCGGCCGCACCTGCACGACATCGCCAATTTCCACTTGGGCGATCGGCACTTCCAACTCTTCCCCGTTGCGAATTATCCGAGCAGTTTTTGCTTGCAAACCCATGAGTTTGCGAATCGCTTCGGAAGTCTCTCCCTTCGCCCGATTTTCTAGGGTTTTCCCCAACAAAATTAAGGCGACAACGCTGGCGGCAACTTCGTAGTAAACGCTAGGAGTCAAACCTTGGGCAGTCAAGAAACCGGGAAAAAAGGTCACAAATACAGAATAAAAGTAAGCAGCACTCGTTCCCAAGGCAATCAAGGTGTCCATTGTCGCCACCCGCCGTTTTAGGGATTTCCAAGCTCCTACATAAAACGATTTGCCGCACCAAAATTGTACGGGGGATGTCAGCACTAATTGCAGCCAAAAATTGTGCAGCCATGCGGGAATAAATGGCAGATGCAAGCCGGTCATCGCTGGAATAGCGCCCACAACCAGCAGGATGCTGATGATACCTGCTGTCCAGAGTTTCCGCTGCAAGGTTTGAGATTCAGATTTGCGATCGGCTTGTTCGGAATCATCCTCTACAGCCGCCATTTCTTGAAGCGGCCAAGCTTGGTATCCCGCATCATCAACCGCCGATTGAATTGTTTCTAAGTCGGTTTGCTTGGAGTCGTATTGGATGCTTGCTTGTTCCATCCCAAAATTGACATGACACTCAATTACGCCGGGAACAGATTGAATTGCTTGTTCGATAGAGGAAGCACAAGAAGCACAACTCATGCCCCGCAATTTAAGTGTGAGATTGTCCATATATGCCATCCTCAATGAGACATTTACCCTTTGTCTTTAAATAGTTGGATAGCCCGCCGATGCGATCGCTTTCCTAACTTCACTTTCCGACTTAGCGGTTTGAATCGCGACCACTTTTGTCTTGAGATCCGCCTCAACCGTTGAGGCTGAGTCAATGGCTTGGACTGCTTTTTTGATTGTAGTCGCACAAGCAGAACAAGCCATCTTAGGAACTTTTAGCTTTAAAGTCATAATTTGAACCTCAGCAGAAACTACTCTGCTCAATCAATGAATTAACTCCATTGTAAAGTCTCCAGTGTACTGGAGAGTCAAGGGTAATTGCGAAATTAATCAGGAATTATGGAAAAAGTGGTTTGACACCCTACCCATAGGGGTAAGGGGCGCACTGTGCACCCTACATAATTAGATTCAACTGAGTTCTGTAAATCTTAAATTTGAGTGCGATCGGCGGCACAGCAATAATTATTTACAATTCCGACTCAAAAATTTCATCCTAATTTCATTTATATGTGGAAAACTGAAGATAAATGGCAGTTTTAAGCATATAAAAATCTATGAAACCAATTTCATTAAAAACAGGCTTTGCAGCCCTGATATTGACCGCCGCAGCCGCTTTAACCAGCGGAGTGCTTGCAGCTTGTTCAAAAGCCCCTTCCAGCGAAACTCAAGCCCCAAATGTTACGGCTGCAACCGAAGCAAACAAGAAGCAAGACGTGGCACAAGGCGACGGCATGGGTGGCATGAATCATGGCATGAATCATGGCATGAATCACAATATGTCAATGGATTTAGGCCCGGCTGATGCGGACTACGATTTGCGATTTATTGATGGCATGACAGTACACCATCAAGGTGCTGTAAACATGGCTAAAGAGGTACTCAATAAATCCAAACGTCCTGAAATGAAAAAACTAGCAAATAACATTATTGCTGCTCAGAACCGCGAAATCAATCAAATGAAAGAGTGGCGAAAAGCTTGGTATCCCAAAGCTAGCAGTACCCCGATGGCTTATCACGCTCCAATGGGTCACATGATGGCAATGACTCCCGAACAAATGCAAAGCATGATGATGAGCATGGATTTAGGGGCGGCTGACGACCAATTTGACTTGCGATTTATCAATGCGATGATTCCTCACCACGAGGGAGCTGTAGTGATGGCTGAAGATGCTTTGAAGAAATCGAAACGGTCAGAAATGACAAAATTATCTCAAGAGATTCTGAGTTCGCAAAAGCAAGAAATTGAGCAAATGAAACAGTGGCGGCAAGCTTGGTATAAACAGTAGAAAGTCGGCGCGGGAATTTAGCCTAATATCTGTAGGGCCGGGTTCACTCAAATATAAATCGTAAGTAAAAAAGATAAACCCGCCCCGCCCTGTTGGTAAACCCGTTTCAATCTGCGGTTTTTCGGGGTAGTTTATAACATCATATCGGGTGATATATTCCGCCTCGTGGCGGGTTTATGAAGATCAAGGTTGTGATATTAAATATCTTGGTGAACTCGCCCTAGATAAACGATGTTGATTTAACCTATTTCATCCTGATTTCATATTGGTCTGCCAAACTGATCGGTGAGTTCAGATTCGCCCCTACTCAATCATGCACTCTTGCCACTATTTCGCCTCCCCAATAAAGCTCTGCCGCTTTTCGGGCTTACTCCTGAGCCTCGCGTTCCTAACTTCTCCCGCCGCTGTTTTTGCCCACGCTGGCCACGGAGATGAATTTCACCAAAGCGGCGAAACAACTCAAACTCCTGCTGCTATTTCTGTTGATGCCGAAACAGCAAAACGATTAGGAATTAAAGTCTCCCCTGCAGCTCGCCAGCGACTAGATATCGGCATCAAAACCACAGGACAAATTGAAACTTTGCCCAACCAAAAAGTTGAAGTGACGGCTCCTGTTGCTGGGAAAGTAGTAGAGTTGTTGGTTAAGCCTGGGGACAAAGTGTCAAAAGGTCAAGCCCTTGCGGTTTTATCGAGTTCAGAATTAGGACAATTGCGGGTTGAATCTCTCTCGAAACGTGCCGAAGCTGAGGCAGATTTGCAGCAAGCGGAAGGCGATCTCAAACTAGCACGAGAAAATTACGATCGCCAAATTCAAATATCCGCAGCAGAAATCGCCCAAGCCCAAACCCAATTGACAGCGGTAACAAAGCAGTACCAACAAGAACAAGAATTAGTAAACAATCGTTCAGTTGTGCAAGCAGCTAAAGAAAATTATCAGCGTCAAGTTGAAATAGCGCAAGCCGAAATAGCGCGGGCAGAAACAGAATTAACTGTTGCTAAAGAACAGTTCGATCGCGACAAAGAATTAGCGGCATCAGGGGCGATCGCGCGGCGCACAATGCTGGAATCGCAAGCCCACTTCGCCGAAGCACAAGCCAATGTTGCTAAGGCAAAAAGCCGTCCTGAAGTTATCAAAGCCCAAACCGAAATTAAACAAGCCGAAGTAGACCTCCCAATGCGGGAATTGCGCGATTCTCAAGGCAGAGTAGCAGAAGCAAAAGCTCAACTTACCAGAGCTCAGAGCCGCCGGGAAGTCCTAGAAGCCGAGAACCAACTCAAACGCGGCCAAACTGCCGTCGAAGTCGCTCAGTCGCGCATTCGCTTGGCTGACGCAGCCTATCAAGCGCGGCTCCAACAATTAGGAACTGTTGCCAACGATCGAGGACTCGTTACCGTAGTTGCTCCGATTTCGGGGACGGTAGCCGATCGCGAAATCACCCCAGGAGAGTCAGTAAACGCTGAAAAACCGTTGATGAGTCTGTTAAATGACAGCCGCGTTTTTGCCACAGCCAATATTTACGAAAAAGACCTGAATCAAGTAAAACCGGGTCAGGAAGTCAGGGTAAAAGTCGCTAATTTACCCGATCGCACTTTTAATGGAAAAATCGCCTTAATTGGGTCATCCGTGGAAGGAGAAACGCGGGTTGTGCCGGTGAAAGCAGAACTAGATAATATTAACGGCGAATTAAAGCCCGGACTGTTTGCGGAGTTGGAGATTTTAACCGACAAAACTGCAACAAATATTTTAGCAATTCCGAGTGCGGCGGTAGTGGATGTTAGCGGGAAAAAAACCGTTTACGTCCAAAATGGTAATGCTTATCAAGCGGTGGAAATTGAACTTGGTCAAACTGCCGGAGATTTAGTTGAAGTTAAGAGGGGTTTATTCGAGGGAGATTTGATAGTAACGCAGCGAGCACCTCAACTTTACGCACAATCTTTGCGGGGCGACAGCCAGCCCTCAAAAGACGAGGCAAAGAAAGAGGCAACTCCAAAGGTAACAGAGGTTAATTTTAATAATTTACCCGTGTCTGTATGGTGGGCGGGAATAGGGGGAGGAGTTGCGATCGCATCCCTGACTTTCACAGCGGGCGTGTTGTGGGGAAATCGGCGCAAATTGCCAGCAATAGCAGCGGATTCTGGAAACAATGCTACAAATAATGGTTTTTCCGCCTCAACATCGACCTGGGACGATGAATTGCTATTACACAATGACAACCATCACGTTAAAACTCAAGAGGCAGAAGCCAAGAGTTTAAAGTAACAGCACGACACGGAAGTCACGGATACACGGATAGCTGTTTTTATCAATGCCCAATGCCCAATTCCCAATGCCCAATTCCCAAATTATTAAATGTTCAGCACAATTCTCAGATGGGTAATTAACCGCCGCTGGCTAGTCGTTATCGCCACCCTTATTGTTAGTCTGTGGACATTTTCTATCATCCCCCAAATGTCGCTTGATGTCTTCCCTCCTTTTGCACCCCCGCAAGTCGAAATTCAAACCGAAGCACCGGGGCTCGCACCGGAAGAAATCGAGTCTTTAGTAACACTGCCGATCGAAAGTGCAATTAACGGAACTCCTGGGGTAACAGCAGTGCGATCGTCTTCCGCTGTGGGCCTTTCTGCGGTTAAGGTAATCTTTGATTGGGGAACTGAAATTTATCAAGCGCGGCAGTTGATAACAGAACGGTTGCAGCAAGCGCAAAGCAAACTCCCCGCCGGAGTAGAAACACCGCAAATTTCTCCCACGACTTCACCTGTCGGCACTGTTATTACCTATGCTTTTACATCAGAAACTACTCCTTTGATGGAAGTGCGCCGTCTGGTTGACTGGCAAGTCACAAATCGCCTTCTAGCCGTGACGGGTGTTGCTCAAGTGGTGGCTTACGGAGGCGAAGAAAGGCAGTATCAAGTATTAGTAGAACCTGCCAAGTTGAAAGCTTTTAATGTGTCGTTGCAGCAAGTAGCTGAAGCGGCGGCGGCTGCGAATGTTAACGCGCCGGGGGGGTATTTAATTACGCCGGATCGAGAAACTTTAATCCGGGGAGTGGGGCGAATTGAGTCTGTGGAAGATTTGCAGCAATCGGCGATCGACTCTCGCCACGGAACGCCCGTCAGAATTGCTGATGTCGCTGATGTCAAGATTGGGGCTGCTATCAAGCGGGGCGATGGCAGTTTTAAGGGCAAAAAAGCTGTGATTGTGATGGTAAACAGACAGCCAGTTGCTGATACTCCGACGGTAACGAAAGCGGTTGAGGCAGCAATGGCTGAGGTACAGCAAGCTCTGCCAAAAGATATTAAAGTTACTGTGACTTTTCGACAGGAAGAATATATCAATTCCTCGGTGGACAATGTGCGATCGGCTTTAGTTGAAGGCAGTATTATCGTCACCCTTATTCTGATCCCGTTTTTGATGAATTGGCGCACTCTGGCGGTTGTTTTGCTGGATTTCTTTCTGACTTGGCTGTTGGCGCTGCTGGCGATGTATTGGCTGGGGCTGGGGCTGAATACGATGACTTTGGGGGGTTTGTCGGTGGCGATCGGCACTGCGATCGACGATGCGATCGTCTATGCGGAAAATACCTACCGCAATTTGAGGGAAAATACGTCTTCTCTTCATCCACGCCCGGTGATGGATGTGATTTTTGACGGCAGTCAAGAGGTGCGCGATTCTTTAATTGGAGCGACTGTTATTGGGATTGTGGTGTTTTCGCCAATTTTTACTTTGCCCGGTGTAGAAGGTCGAATTTTTACGCCTATGGGAATTACTTATCTGGTAGTTGTTGTGATTTCTAGTCTGGAATCGCTGTTAATATCTCCCGCCCTTTGCGCTATCTTGTTGCCTACCAAACGCATGAGTGCTGCGGAACCTTGGCTGCCGAGATTTTGCAAGAAAGTCTATCATTTTTTTATACAATTGTCAATGCGCTATTCGGGAATTATTTTAGCTTTAGCTGCTGCTAGCATGGTTGCTGCATTAATTATTTTGCCATCTTTTGGGCGGGTGTTTTTGCCTGAGTTTCAGGAGCAAACTTTGGTAAATACTATTCTGCTTTATCCTGGGGTGTCTTTGGAGACAACAGATAGCGCGGCTTTTGCTATTGAAGATGCACTTAAGGATGATACCAGGTTTGAATACGTGCAAGTGCGATCGGGCAGAGCTCCAGGTGATGCTGATGCTGCGGGAGTCAATTTAGCTCACATTGATATCGGTTTGAGCGAGGCAGGGATGAAAAACAGGCCGAAAACTTTGGAGTCGCTGCGGCAGGAATTTGCTAAATTGCCGGGAGTTGCACCAAATATCGGCGGTTTTATTTCTCACCGGATGGATGAGGTTTTATCTGGTGTCAGAAGTCAGATTGCTGTCAAAATCTTTGGCCCGGATTTGGATCAACTTCGCAGCATCGGTGCCCAAGTTGAAGAGCAAATGAAAACAGTTGAGGGAATTGTGGATTTGCAACTCGAACCGCAGGTGCCTGTGCAACAAATTCAAATTAAGTTTAACCGTCAAGCGGCGGGTAGATACGGTTTGAAAATCGGAGAGCTTTCTGAAATAATTGAGACAGCTTTAAACGGCAAAGTTGTTTCTCAAGTTTTGGAGGTGCAACAAACTTTTGATTTAGTTGTTTGGTTGCAGCCTGAAGCCCGAAATAACTTAGAAACAATTCAGAATTTGCTGGTTGATACTCCAAGCGGCAACAAGATTCCCCTCGCCCAAGTTGCGACTGTTAAATACGGTACGGGGCCCAATACGATTAACCGCGAGAATGTTTCCCGGTTGATTGTGGCGGCGGCTAATGCTAAAGGTAGGGATTTGCGATCGGTTGTGAATGAAATTCAAGCTAAAGTTAAACGCGAGGTGCAGTTGCCTTTTGGCTATTTTATCCAGTACGGCGGTCAATTTGAAGCCGAACAAAGGGCTTCGCAAAATATTATGATATTTAGCGCGATCGCCTTTTTAGTAATTACAGTATTGATGTACTTGTCCGTCAAGTCTATCGCTTCAACTGCTATGATTATGATTAATTTGCCGATCGGATTAGTGGGAGGAGTAATTGCGGTAGCTTTGACGGGCGGCATCATCTCTGTAGCTTCCCTGGTTGGCTTTGTCACATTATTCGGCGTTGCTACCCGTAACGGCTTGCTTTTAGTAGACAACTACAACTCTAAGTTTGCCGAAGGAATGCCTTTTAAGGAAGCAATTATAAAAGGCTCGATGGAACGGCTCAACGCCATCCTGATGACCGCTTTAACTTCAGCTTTGGGTTTAGCACCTTTAGTCTTTGAAGGCGGGGCGGGCAAGGAAATTTTGCAACCGCTGTCAGTAGTAGTTTTAGGAGGATTATTTACTTCTACAGCCTTAACTCTGTTAGTTTTGCCAGCTTTGTATGATCAATTTGGGAAAATTTTACTACCTCAAGAACCTCAGGCAGTTATTGAAGAGGGGAAGAGAGTTAATGTGTGATATTTTCTAATTAGTGTCAGTCAGCAAGGAGTCAAACCAATGAAATCGCTCAAATCAAATTTAATTGTTCTAGGTAGTGTAGGATTGTTATTTTTGGTAGCCTGTAATAAAGGCGACCAAGCAAGCGATACAAATACCAGTCCAGCCTCCTCTCCTGTCGCCTCTCAACCTGCATCTTCGGCTCCCGCCACTGCTCCTGCAACAGCAACTCAAGGGGGGCAAGTTGTAAAGTCTGGAGCTTACTATTTAGAGTTTGTACCTGAAAAAGAAGCTACCGGAACTCATTTAGATGTTTTTTTGCAAAAAGGGGAGAAAAAGGAACCAGTTCCTAACGCCAAAGTGACGGCTCAAGTGCAGTTGCCGAATGGAAAGCAGCAAACCCTAGCTCTCAAGTATGATGCTGATGGCAAACATTACGCTGTGGTGTTTCCCGGCAAAGATGCAGGAAGTTATCCCGTAAAAGTGACTGCGGATATTAACGGAGAAAAAGTTGACGGTCGTTTTACCTTCAATCAATAGATAGCTGATTTCCTAATGCGCTCTAACTTATGGGCGCATTAGTTATTAGCAACAAACAACTGCCTCCTGCATTTCCACTAAAAAGCCGATCGTATTTCGATCGCACTTAATTTCCTATTTCGTTACCTGAGTTTTTTTTGAACGGGAAAAACACTCGACCTGCCAAACTTTGAAAGTAAATGCCGCCCACGGTAATTAAAAAGACGAAATAAGCGATCGCCTGCACGACATAGAGCTTATCCGTGTAGCCAAACAGCGCACTCAACAACAAACCTGGAAACTTGTCTTCGGGAAGCAGTTGCGAGGTATTCCAGACCATCGGCCCGAGAATGCAAGAGTGGATTTTAGTAAATCTTTCGTAATAGAAACACAGTGCTGCTGATTCGCGATTTGTTTGCGATAAAATATTCATCGCGCTGTCAAAAAGTCCCAAAGTAGATACCACTAAGCCTGCTACAATGAAGAGCAATAAAATGCCCATATATTTGAAAAACAGGCGGATATTAATTTTGACTCCCCATTTAAACAGCAGGACACCAAGTCCGGTGGCTGAGAGAATGCCGCCCAAAGCGCCGAGGGCTGGAATAATGCCTTGTTGAAACTTGGCGACGACAAACAAAACAGTTTCAAACCCTTCGCGCAAAACAGCAATAAAAACTAAACTAAATACGCCCCAACCGGCATGAGAGTTTTGCGTTAAAGCAGCACTTACAGCGCCTTCAACTTCGGCTTTCATAAATCGCGCTTGCTTGGTCATCCAAATCAGCATCCAGCTCAGCATTGCGATCGCTATCAGCCCAAAGATTGCTTCTAGCAGCAATTCCATAATCGGTGCAAAAGGCTGATTGGATGCGGACAAAATTTGCATCGTCCAGACCAACAGTACACCTATCAAAGCGCTGGCAATAAGTCCAACCCCAACACCCCCAAAAACCCAAGGGCTTAAATAGCTTTGTCCCGACTTTTTGAGGCAAGCGAGAACGATTCCGACAACTAAGGCGGCTTCGACTCCTTCGCGGAGAGTAATTACAAATGTGGGCAATGCTTCGCTAAAATTCATCTTTTTAGTTGAGGTAATATCGGGAGGTAATTGGTATTTTTTTTACCAATTACCGTTGGCGGTTTCAGTTAAGTTTTTTAAGAGGCTGGTTTGAGAACTTTTTGGCTGTCGTTCTCGATCGCTTTAACTAGCTGGTTGACTTGTTCCGTGGTTTTTACGGGGGTTGCTGGCGCGATCGCAGTTGGCCAATTTGCCTTCAGTTGAGTCATGTTGGCAACAATTGCTTTGTCGGTTTCGGGGCTAGTTTTAGCCACTTGCTCGGCGATATCTTTGTACAGCATTTCCGCGTACATGACAAAACCCCGCGAATCTTGGTATTCAATAATTGCGGAAATTTTGCCGTTAGCAACTGCCGCTCCGTATTCGGAATTAGCTGTATCCAACAAGCCGTTAATCACTTGCAGCACGAATTTCGGATCTTTTCGCTGCGTTTCGGGAAGGGCGGCAATTGCTCCATCAACTGCTTGCATTGATGTGGTAAATTCCGCCTTCACTTGAGCCGGATCTTTTGCACCCGCTTTAACTAAATCCTGCAATTTAATTAAAGTAGCCTTAAATTCAGGAATTTTACGCTCGTTTAGCTGATCTTCCACATCGGCATAAATTTCTTCGACTGGATGCCCGATGTGCGGTTCTGCCTGGTCTGGTTTGCCTTGATCCAAGAGTTCTTGGGCTACGAAAAGATGCCCTTTCATCAAGCCAAGTTTAGTCATGTAGTCTACATCTTTGGGTTCGCCTGTCAGCACCACATTTTCAATAGTTACCAAGTCTTTGATTTGGTCGAATTGCGCTTGAGTAATGACATTTTTTGAAACCAATTCTTCGACTTTTCCGTAAGGGCGGCTGGCTTGAATTTTGTTAGAAAGTGCCGGCACTCCTAACTTGGCTTCGAGTTTATCTAACTCTGAAAGAATGGCAGTATTGATGTTGATGCCGCCTTTGCCGCCGTGATGCCCGCTGTGACCGCTTGTGGATGCGGGACTGGCTGTGGCAGCGGGTGAGGGTGTGCTGTCGGTGTTGCTGGCTGTGGGGGAAGCGCAACCAGCAAGAGCAACGAGGATGGCTGTAGCAGTGACTGTAGGTAATAAACGAAATGTGGATAACATGGCAGTTGCTAATTTTTACGTTATGTGCATTTGGTCTCACAAGTTATTAAGAATAATTCTCAATTATTTGCGAGCTATTCATTCTACCTATTTGCGATCGAGCTTGTCAAATAATTTCATACTTTATTTGAATCGGCGCACCCTGGTAGGAGGATTGGGTTTAAGTGATGACTTCAAATACACCCATGCAGCCTGCTTCGGCGATCGCATCTTGATGGGGATGAAACATAAATTTTCCAGCGTAGCCGTAGGTAAATTCTAAAATATGCCGTTCAGCTACTCCCATTGTGATTACATCGGTTCTTTCACTGGGAGTCAAAGTCATTCCCGTGCGATATACGTCAAAAAAGTTGGCGTGCAGGTGAAAAGTCACTGCCGCTTCGTACTCAATCAGGTTAAGAACGTACAGCCGGATTAGCTGATTTCGGTAAATAGGTATCGGGTTGTTCATGTAATAATTGGGCAACCCGTTAAAAGCGTAAAGTTCGTTTTTTTTGTCGTCGTTTACGTCATATCCCCCCATGATTAACAGGATTTCATCGGCGGGAGGACGAGGTTTTGGTGGATCGATGATGAACATTCCATAGAGTCCTTTACCTATATGGCGAGTTACGGGCTCAATATGGCAGTGATATAGATGCACTCCGTAGGGATTGGCATCGAATTCATAAATAAATACCGAACCGTGTTTCACTGGTTTAACGCCATCCATTTCGCTGGTATGAACGCCGTGAAAGTGCAGCGAATGAGAATCTCCGGCTTTGTTATAAAAAATGACGCGGATACGATCGCCCTCTGTTGCCCTCAATGTCGGCCCCGGCACGCGATTGTTGACGTTCCAGGTGTTGAAAGTGACCGCGCTGTTAAGTTGGACGATCGAAGTATTAGCTTCCAGGCGAAATTCGCGTACCGTGCGCCCATTTTCGCGCGTCACCGTGCCGTAATCAAAATCCCGCGCAATTTGCATCGGGTTGATATTGCTGACGGTGAGTGCATCTGCGGGGATGGGCGGTATTCTCGCGGCTGATGTCGGTTTGCGAGTCAAGTTTTGAAGTGCGATCGCGCCGCCCGCTACCCCAGCCCCAGCTATTCCTAGCTGTAGCAGTTGGCGGCGACTCCAGCGCCCAGCCTTTTTAATGGCGGGACGATCGGATAAATCTGTCATACTTATTGAAAAATTTTCTCAAAAATTCACTGGTACTTGATTATAAGGCATTACCAGCTTGTTGTCAATCATTGTCAACAGTTCTCTTTTTCTGCGAATTCAGAATATTTCATGCTGATTTCATCTCAGTATGTGAGCTTAAATGTTGGGGTAGATGCTGCCCATCGCTAACAATGTATAAGGATTTAGCGCTATAAATTAGAGTTATGAGAGTTTTGCTAGTTGAAGATGAGCCAGATTTAGGGAAAGCGATCGACCGCACTTTAAAGCAGGAAAAATATATAGTTGATTGGGCCCTAGATGGCAATGAAGCTTGGGAATATTTAGACAGTCACTGGACGCAATATAACCTGGCTATTTTTGACTGGTTGCTACCAGGATTGTCAGGATTGGAACTGCTGCGGAGATTGCGTGCTAAAAATAGCGCTCTGCCCGTTTTGATGCTAACAGCCAAAGACCGAATGGAAGATAAAGTTGCCGGACTAGATGCCGGGGCTGACGATTATTTAGTTAAACCGTTTGGGATGGCGGAACTGTTAGCAAGATTGCGGGCTTTGCAAAGGCGAGCGCCCCAAATTCAACCGCAACAGCTACAAGTAGGAAATCTGGTTTTGGACTGCGGGAATCGAACTGTGTGGCATCTCGATCGAAGTGGCAACAGCCAGATAATTGCTTTAACAAACAAAGAGTTTCAACTGCTAGAATACTTGATGAAACATCCCAACCAAATTATCACCACTGACCAAATTCGGAATCAGCTATGGGAGGCGAGTGCAGATACCTTTAGCAATGTGGTAGCAGCTCAAGTGCGCTTGCTGCGGCGCAAACTTGAGTCGGTAGGCGGCGCGAATTTAATTGAAACCGTTCACGGCGTCGGATACCGCATGAGAAATTAAAGTAGGGCGGGTTCTCCGGTCGCCCCCACAATAAAATTTAATTTTTGTGGAACAGGCATCTTGGCTGTTCTTAAGCATTCTAGGGCTTCCCAGCCCGAATCTGGGAATCCGTAGAATATAGAAAACTCGATCGTAAAAATGACTGCTATGAAAGATTTAATCCAACAAGAGTTAGAAAATCTCGATCTAGAACAACTAAAACAAGTATTTGAATTTATTGCCTTCCTAAAAATCCGTGCCAGATTAGCTACTATTGCAGCAATCGATGAAACTAACTTAGCTGCACTCTACGGCGAATTTGCCGAAGAAGACCGACAACTTGCGGAACTCGGAATAAGCGAATATGCAGAACTCCTAAAACATGAAAATTAACTGGTTTCCCGGCCGAGCCGGGAAACCGATTTACCGAGGCTCTGCCTCGAAGAGATTCCCTGAAAATTGGAGGCAGAGCCTCTGGATATGAGTTACCAGGCAGAGCCTGGGAACGAGTAAAATGAGTAAAATTTAACTTTGTGGAACAGGCATCTTGCCTGTTCTTAACAATTATATAAAATCTAAGTTTAAATGAATCAAAATAAACTATTTAACCGAACTCGCTGGCAATTAGCCATTTCCTATGCAGCAGTAATGGGTTTGATTTTAAGCTTGTTGGGATTTGGCGTATACAAGGCGATCGCCCACGCTCACTGGGTAGCCATAGACCGGGAATTAGAATCCGTAGCGGGGACGCTACACGACAGCCTAGAACTCAAATTGCAGCAGCCCGGACGCTTGGAGCCAATAGTAAACGAACTTTTGCCCAACCTTCGCCTAATTGGAGTTAAAGGCATTAAAGAACAGTTGCCAAGCCGCCATATTTTAAGCGCTATCAACCAAGGCTATTACTATATTCGTTTATTTGATTATTCCGGGAAATTAATTGCTACAGCAGGCGCTTATCCCGAAAAATTACCACCAGAATTTAACTCCCAATACTGGCAAACAATAACTGACAACAAAGGCAATGTTTACCACCAAATTTCTGTAGCGCTACACACCCAAACACAGCAAGATTGGGGATATTTTCAAGTTGGGCGCAGCCTGCAAGACTTCAATGATTATCTCAGTACAGTGAAATGGGTTTTGAAATTAGGATTGCCTACAGCATTGATTTTGATAGGCTTTGCTAGTTGGTTGTTGGCAGGATTGGCCATGAAACCGATTTATTCTTCCTACCGACAAATCCAACAGTTTACAGCGGATGCCGCCCACGAATTGCGGACGCCTTTAGCGGCTTCGCAGGCGACTGTAGAATCGGCGCTGTTGACGCCTCAATTAGATGAAAAAGAAGCGCGGGAAATTTTGCGGACGATCGATCGCCAAAACCGACGATTGACTCAGTTAGTTGCTGATTTGCTGCTGCTGGCTCGCATGGATAATCAGGCGATACGCGATCGCCCTCAATTGTGTTGTTTGAATGACTTGGTGAGCGATTTAGTCGAGGAATTGGCCGCAATGGCGATCGCTTCTAAGGTAGCGTTAACATCCGAAGTGCGAGTGCAGCAGCAATTAAATGTTGTCGGCAATTCCGACCAACTTTATCGCTTAGTTGCTAATTTAATTGTTAATGCCATTCAATACACTCCGGCGGGCGGCAAAGTAACAGTTATTTTAGATTGCAGCCACCAAGAGGCGATCGTTCAGGTTCAAGATACCGGTATTGGGATGGCGGCGGCAGATTTAGAGCGAATATTCGATCGATTTTACCGAGTCAACAGCGATCGATCGCGCCATACTGGCGGTTCGGGACTGGGATTGGCGATCGCCCAAACCATAGCCCGCGCCCACCGCGGCAGCCTCAGCGCCCGCAGCGAATTGGGTTCCGGCAGCACCTTTCTCCTGCAGTTACCTTTGTGAGCTACTATGTGAGGGAAACTGACATCTTGCACGATCTTCGCTTAACAGGTCTTTCTGGCCTGTTCCACAAAAAGTGAATTATCTTGTGGGGAGTAAGAGTTGGGATTTTCTAGCCAGCCCGTGAAAGGCTTATTGAGAATTGTCCAAGATGTGGGGAAAACCGAATCATCTTTTTGTGGTAATCCCTTTTGCACAAGAGAACAGGATCGCCGAAAATCATTAAATAGCTATTTCTAAGCAATTAGCAGTCATCAGAGAGAAAAATTATGACAGTTTTAGAACAGGGAACAATCTCAATCCATACCGAAAATATTTTCCCGATTATCAAGAAGTCGCTATACACTGACCACGAAGTCTTCTTGCGGGAACTAATTTCTAACGGCGTCGATGCCATTGCCAAACTCAAAATGGTTTCCCGTTCCGGCGAATACGGCGGCGACATGGGCGAACCGCAAATCAACATAGCGATCGACAAAGAAAACAAAACCCTCTCAATTTCCGATAACGGCATCGGCATGACCGCCGATGAGGTAAAAAAATACATCAACCAAGTCGCTTTCTCCAGCGCAGAAGAATTTATTCAAAAATACCAAGGCAGTGGCGACGACGCAATCATTGGTCACTTCGGCCTAGGTTTCTACTCTTCTTTCATGGTGGCGAAGAAAGTAGACATTGATACTCTTTCTTACCAAGAAGGCTCCCAAGCAGTACACTGGTCTTGCGACGGGTCTCCCGCTTTTGAACTATCAGAATCTTCCCGCACGGAACGCGGCACTACTATTACTCTTACCCTCCAAGATGAAGAACAAGAATATTTAGAACCGACTCGCATTAAGCAGTTAATCAAAACTTACTGCGATTTCATGCCAGTTCCCATCAAATTTGAGGGAGAGGAACTCAACAAGCACAAAGCAATTTGGCGGGACTCAGCCAGCAATTTGCAAAAAGAAGATTACTTGGAACTCTACCGCTACCTTTACCCGTTCCAAGACGAGCCGCTGTTGTGGGTACACCTGAATACAGATTATCCTTTCATTGTCAACGGGATTCTTTACTTTCCCAAACTGCGTCCGGATGTCGATGTTACCCAAGGCAATATTAAGCTATTCTGCAACCAGGTTTTTGTCAGCGACCACTGCGAAGAAATTATCCCGAAATTCTTGATGCCGCTGCGGGGCGTTATTGACAGTACCGACATTCCGCTGAACGTTTCTCGCAGTTCTTTGCAAAGCAATCGCACTGTGCGGAGAATCGCTGATTATATTGCGAAAAAAGTGGGCGATCGCCTGAAAGAACTCTACCGCGACGATCGTGACGAATACATCCGCTGTTGGCAAGATATCGGCACTTTTGTCAAGTTCGGAACTCTCAACGATGACAAGTTCAAAAAGCAAGTCGAAGATATTTTAATCTTCCGCAGCACCTACGAACCAACAGCCGAGAAGCCAGAAACTGTAACGCCCGAAGTTCAGGTGCAAAGTGAGGAAGGAGATTTGTGGCAGGATGTGACTCCGAAGTCGGAAAATTCTAGTTCCACGCAGCCTTACACGACTCTAAAAGAGTATTTGGAACGCAATCAAAAACGCCACGAAAATCGCGTGTTTTATTGTACCGATCCTGCCTCTCAAGCAACTTACGTGGCCATGCACAAAAGCCAAGGTTTAGAAGTGCTGTTTATGGATTCTTTCATCGACACGCACTTTATCAGCTTCCTGGAACGAGAACACTCAGATGTCAAATTCTCGCGGGTTGATTCCGACATCGACGAAACGCTAATTGACAAAGAGAAAGAAGCGGAAATTGTCGATCCGGCGACGAATAAGACTCGCAGCGAACAAGTTAAAGAGATGTTCCAAAAAGCTCTCAATAAGCCGAAAGTGAACATTCGCACAGAAGCTTTGAAGTCTGACTCTGCGGAGGCGACGCCACCTGCGATCGTACTTTTGCCGGAAGCTTTGCGCCGGATGCGCGACATGACGGCGCTTTTGCAGCAGCAAGCGGCCGAATTCCCCGAAGACCACGTTTTGCTGGTGAATACGTCTCACCCGCTGATTCAAAATCTGGCGAGTTTGAGTCAGGGTGCGATTATTCAAGGCGGCGGGGAGTCTCCGTCAAGTCAGTTGGCGAGTATGATTTGTCACCACGTTTACGACTTGGCTTTGATGGCCCAGAAGGGTTTCGATGCTGAAGGGATGAAAGATTTTGTCGAGCGATCGAATCAAGTCTTGACAAAATTGACTGAACGTGCAATGTAATTACCCCCCCCAACCCCCCCTTGCTAAGGGGGGGAGTAAGAGTTTATTTCTATTGCTGAGCGGGCGATCGGGTGTTTTTTGTCCCCCCTTTAACAAGGGGGGCTAGGGGGGTTCTGCGCTGTTGCTATATAATAAAAGGCTGCACGCAAAAAACGGTAATCTGGAGCGCAATATGTCACGGAAATGTCAGCTAACGGGAAAGAAGGCTAATAACGGTTTTGCAGTTTCTCACTCGCACCACCGCACTCACAAATTGCAAGACGCCAATTTGCAGTGGAAGCGGGTTTGGTGGCCGCAGGAGAAGCGCTGGGTAAGATTGCACCTTTCTACAAAAGCGATTAAAACCTTGCAAAACAAGGGTTTGGAAATCATGGCGAAGGAAGCTGGAATTAACCTGTACAAGCTTTAAAAAACTTGGCTAAATTAAAATGAGGGCGATCGCACACTTGAGAGTGCGCTCGCCCTTACTTTTAGAGAAAAACCTTTACTAAAGCTATTTTCGGCATTTCAGTAAATAAGTAGTCATCTGCCCTTTGCCTTTAACTTCGATCGCGCCACGGTTTTCAAAGGAATACTTTTCTCGCAACTGCTGATAAGTTGTCTCTGTTACCTGAATACACCCCGGCAAGCCGTGAGATTCCATGCGGGAAGCGGTGTTAACGGTGTCTCCCCACAAATCGTAAATAAATTTTTTAATACCGATGACTCCGGCTACAACCGGGCCTGTGTTGATGCCAATTCTGATGCTGAAAGCTTGGCTGTGGGTATTGCTGAAGTCAATAATTGCTTGCTGCATATCCAAAGCCATTTCTGCGATCGCTTCTGCGTGATCCGGGCGAGGAATGGGGAGGCCTCCAACTACCATGTAAGCGTCGCCAATCGTCTTAATTTTTTCCAAACCGTGCCTTTCTGCTAGGTTGTCAAATGTCGAAAAGATGTCATTCAGCAAGGCAACTAATTGCGTTGGAGAAACTCGCGAACTGAGTTGAGTAAAGCCTACTATGTCCGCAAATAAGACAGTAACATCAGCAAAAGTGTCTGCGATCGTGCTGTCTCCCCGCTTCAACCGATTTGCTATTTCTTCAGGCAAAATATTCAACAGCAAGCGATCGGATTGTTCCTGCTGATATCGCAGCGCTTTTAAAGTATCATTGAGAGCATTAGTCCGTTCTTCTACTCTAAACTCTAACTCGTCATTCAGCTTTACAAGCTGCATTTCAGCCCGCCTGCGGTCTGTGATATCCGTACCGATTGCCAGCATTCCCGCAAAGTTTCCTGCCGCGTCAAACAGCGGTTTATTTGCCCACGATACCCAAACGCGATCGCCGCTGCGCCGGATACTTTCATTTTCATTTCCCGTGTATTGTTCTGGGTTTTGCAAAATATCTCTCAACTTTGCTGCCAAGTCATTTCCTCTTGTATCTCTCTGGGGAATGATGGTTCCCACTGCGTTTTTGCCAATTATCTCTTTTTCATCGTAACCAAAAAAAATCTGTGCGAATTCGTTAAAAAAAGTAATATTTCCTTCCGTATCTAGTTTTAAAATAATGCTGTTAGCATTCTCGACTAATTCCCGATACTTAATTTCGCTTTGCCGCAGCGAATCCTCTGCTGATGCGCGTTCGGCTACAGTGGTGGCCAACAGCAGCGATGTAACTACAATTACGCTCATAAAAGCCTGCAAAAATAAGATGGCCTGATTGATATTTTCGGCTTTTGAAATAAAGGGACCGCCTCCCTGAGAACCGCCCCAAATGGCGATAGTGGAGACAATGAAAGATGCTAAAACAGCCCCCCCCTGGCCGAATTGAATGGTTGCCCAAATTACTAAGGGAAATGGCAAGTATTCGAGGGGATAACCGGAGAGACTACCTTCACTTTTTGAGTTATATACTAGCCAACTGACTGTTACTAATAACAGCAGGCATATTCCGGCACCGATGCGATTTACAATGGTTTGAGAACCTGTAATTGGTGAAGGGCTTGGCGCTTGTTGGCGGTTGTATATAATCAACAGCAGGGGAGTAAAAATTAAAACTCCTAATGTATCTCCGAGATACCAATTCCATCGAATGTGCCAATATTCGCTCCAGTCAACTAAACCAGTTACACAGAGGCGAAGCGTGCCGAGAGTGCAGTTAATTTGAGTGGCAACTACAGCACCGCAGAAAATTAAATTGACTACATCGATCAGCCGATCGAGTGAGGGGCGAAACTTTAGCTGTTGCAGCAAAGTAAAGGCGCATAAAGCTTGTAAACAAGCGCAAAAGGCACTAATCGTTGCAAGTGTTAAGGATACCTTAAGGTTAATAGTCTCGTAAAAAACTACGCCTAAAGCTATTCCCGGCCAAACACGTCGGCCAAATAATAAAATTGCCGCTTGTGCAATTCCTGCGGGTGGCCAGACGCAGGTAGCTAATTTATTTACCCCTGGGATTGAAACTGCTATTTTTGCTGCCAAAGCGTAAGCAAAAGCCAGGGCAGCTACTTTTGCTAAGTCTTGCCAATTTCTAGATTGAGGAAATCGCAGAAACTGAATTTTTTGGGGGTTCATACTGAGTGTTATATTTTTTTAAACTAACTATAGCAACCGCGCCCGAAGAGCAATAAATTATTAATTCTGAAACATGATTTCTTATATTGCTTCTTCCTTCTTCATTCTTCCTTATGCTATAACTTGATACCTGTAAGAAAATAAGTCTTCATCTGGCTTTTGCCTTTGACTTCGATCGCGCCGCGGTTTTCAAAGAAATACTTTTCTCGCAATCGCTCGTAAGTTGGCTCTGTTACGTGAATACACCCCGGCAAGCCGTGAGATTCCATGCGGGAAGCGGTGTTAACTGTGTCTCCCCACAAATCGTAAATAAATTTTTTAATACCGATTACTCCGGCGACAACTGGGCCGCTGTTGATGCCGATTCTGATGCTGAAAGTTTTGTTGTGGGTATTGCTGAAGTCAATCATTGCCTGCTGCATATCCAGGGCCATTTGGGCGATCGCCTCTGCATGATCGCTGCGGGGCATTGGCAATCCTCCTACTACCATGTAAGCGTCGCCAATCGTCTTAATTTTTTCCAATCCGTGCTTTTCTGCTAGGCGATCGAATGTGGAAAAAATATCGTTAAGCAAGGAAACTAATTCGGACGGAGAAATTTGGGAACTAATTTGAGTAAAACCGACTATATCTGCAAATAATACTGTTACTTCGGCAAAAGTATCGGCGATGATGCTTTGGTCTTGTTTTAATCTATCGGCGATCGCTTGCGGTAAAACGTTGAGTAGGAGACGATCGGATTTTTCTTGTTCTAAGCGTAAAGCTGCCTCAGCTTGTTTGCGAGTTGTGATATCTTGAACAGTACCTTCGTAATAAAGCAAATTTCCGTAGGAATCGCGCACGGTATAAGTATTTTCGGAAATCCAAATTATGCTGCCATCTCGGCGGTAAATTTGAGATTCAAAATCCGATACTTTGCCTTGTTGTTCTATTAAGCGGACAACCTCGGCGCGGCGATCGGGGTCAACATAAAGTTGTTGGCTAATATCAGTTAGTGTGCCCACCAATTCCTCGCGTGAACTGTAACCGTAAATGCGAAGCAAAGCAGGATTGGCGCTGAGATATTGCCCATCTGGGGTAGTTTGAAAAATTCCGACGATCGCATTTTCAAAAATGCTGCGGTATTTTTCTTCAGCTTGCCGCAGCGCTTCTTCAGCCCGCTGGCGTTCTCGCGCTTCCATTGCGAAAGTTACAGAGTCTGCTAGAGAAACAGCGAAACTTTGTTCTTCAATCGTCCAAGGGCGGGGGATTCCTACGTGTTCCAAACAAATAACTCCTGCTGTTTCTCCGCCTATTTGAATCGGCGTATCTAGCATAGAAGTGATGCCCAAGGGAATTAGGTAAGATTCTGCAAATTCTCTAGTTCTAAAATCTTTTTGCGCGTCAAAGGCAGCAATTGCGCGTTCTTCTCCCAGTGCTTGAAAATAGACAGGATAGTCTGCTGCTGCTAATTCCAAACCGTGTGAGTGCTGGTTGAGAGCGCGATCGAACAAATCCAGGCACTCCATCTTGGATTTAGTGCGATCGTACAGCCATACGCTCGATCGGGCAACTTCCAGAGTACGGCTAGCAGTTTGAGTTATTTGTTGAAGCGCTTTTGTTAAGTCGCCTTGATTCAGTGCTTTATTTTTGGCTAAATCAATTAATGCCGATTTCTGTTTCTGTAGCTGAAGTTCGCTTTGTTTCAGGGCATTTGTCCGCTCTTCAACTCGGATTTCCAGCTTTTCATTCAGCTTTTGCAGCGCTATTTGAGCTTTTCGGCGATCGGTGATATCTGTGCCGATGCAGAGGATTCCCAGGATTTCTCCCGCTGAACCAACCAGCGGTTTATTTGCCCAAGATACCCAAACGCGATCGCCACTGCGCCGGATATTTTCATTTTCATAGCTGGTAAAGCGATCGGGATTTTGTAAAATTTCATTATAAACCAACTCTAAGTTCTTCCCTTCGAGGTCTGTCTGTGGAATAATTGTTCCCAGTGCATTTTTACCAATGATTTCTTCCTGAGTGTAGCCAAAGAATATTTCCGCAAATTCGTTAAAAAAAGTAATATTGCCGTTAGCATCCAATTTCAGAATAATGCTGCTAGCATTTTCCACCAATTCTCGATATTTAATTTCGCTTTCTCGCAGGGAATTTTCTGCCTCGGCGCGTTCAGCTACTGTCGCTGCCAATAAGAGGGAGGTAATTGTAACTACAGCCATAAAAGCTTGCAAAAATAAGATAGCCTGAGTGATATTGTCGGCTTTGGCTATGAACGGCCCCCCTCCCTGAGAACTGCCGATAATTGCGATGCTTGAGACAATGAACGATGCTAGCACAGCGGCTCGTTGACCAAATTGGATCGCAGACCAAATTATAAAAGGAAACGGCAAATATTCCAGGGGATAACGAGAAATAGAATCTTCACTTTTCGAGTCAAAAACAAGCCAGCTCACCCCAATTAATAATATTAACCATACTACCCGCCAAATTAAATATTTTTTCTGGATTTCTGTTTGTTCTTTTAAACGCTTTACGGTTACTTTAGGGCGAAAAAGTATTAGGATTAAGGGAGTTAAAATTAAAACTCCCATTGTGTCTCCCAACCACCAATCCCATCGAACCGACCAATATTTTGCCCAATCTAATTTGCCCGCTAAATATAGGGAAAACACGCCTATAGTGCAACTGATTTGAGTAGAAATTAGACCACCAAACAAGATTAAATTAACTACATCTTTTAAGCGAGCAAGAGATGGACGAAACCCCATCCTGCCCAGGGCAATTACTGCAAAAACAGCTTGCAGAATGGCCCCGGCGTTTCCTCCCAGCCAAACCGCGAATATCTGTTCATTTGGGTTAACAATATTTAGCAGAAAGGTACCCAAAACTATGGCAGGCCAGACTTTTATTCCAAACAATAAAAGTCCAGCTTGTGCAATTCCTGCGGGCGGCCACACCGAGGAAGCGAAGGGACTAACACCTTGAATTGACATTGCTAGCCTCGCCCCCACGGCGTAAGCGACAGCAACGACAGTTACTTGAACTAAGTACCGCCCAATTCGGGATTGAGGGAATCGAAGAAACTGATTTAGGTTCAGATTCATATCGAGTTTTAAGTTTTAGATAATTTCACATCAGAAGGAAGTTCGGCAACGGATTCTGTAACGGATGTAACGGATGTAACGGATGTAATGGATGTCAGGAAGAGGGAAGAAGGAAGAAGGAAGAGGGAAGAGGGGGGAGCATCTCATATTTGTAAAAACACTTCTTGTGGCTTCTTCTTTCTTCCTCTTTCCTCCTGCATTCTGCCTCCTGCCTCCTGTCTCTTGCCTCCAAACTCCAATTTCTAGCTGGAGTGCTTTCAGTGAGATGCTCCCAAAAGGGGAGCTAATGTAGGGTGTACACCGCGCAGATTGCGATCCTAAATGTAGCTGCAGCGCGCACCTTACTGATTAAAAAGTCTTAGCTGACGGCGGCTTCAATCCACTGTTTCAACGTAGAATTTACTTCATCAATGAGAATTTCGTGGGATTTGTGAGTTGCTCTTTCCACGACTTCAACTTTGCCTGCTTTCAGCGAACGACCCGGAACAATGCGATAGGGAATGCCGATTAAATCGGCATCTTTGAATTTAACTCCGGCCCGTTCGTCGCGGTCATCTAGCAAGGTTTCAATGCCAGATTGGTTGAGTTCTGCGTAGAGTTTTTCGGCGACTTCTACTTGTTGGGCGTCGGAAATATTGGGGATGCTAATGATGGCGTGATACGGGGCGATCGCCACTGGCCAAATTATCCCGTCTTTGTCGTAGGATTGTTCTACGGCCGATTGAGCTAGCCGCGACACGCCGACGCCGTAGCAGCCCATCACAAAGGGCATTTCTTCGCCTTGTTCGCTGGTGTAGGTGGCGCCCATTGCTTGGGAGTATTTGGTTCCTAATTGGAAGATGTGGCCGACTTCAATGCCTCTGGCGCTTTGCAAGGTTTGTTCGGGGTTGTGCACGGCCCGATCGCCCTTTTTGGCTGTTCTGACACCCACAACCGTTGCTGGCAGGGGAAATTCTTTGTTCCAATTGGCCCCGACAACGTGGTATCCTGATTCGTTTGAACCGGTGACAAAGTTTGTCAGGTCAACTGCAGTGCGATCGACTAAACGCAAAAACTTAGAGTTTACCTCCTTGCTTCCAGCGATATAATCATCAGCAACATCGGGAGCCATATAACCCAGAGGTAAAGATTTAGCAGCCCATTTCCGCTGAGCTTCCACGTCCGGAACAGTCAAAAATAAAACTGTTTTAGCTTGATAATTGCCCGCTAACTTCGTCAATTCATTCAGCAACTTTACCTGATTCACCTCTTGGTCGCCGCGAATGCTTACCAATACCAAGACTGTAATGCCATTATCGTAAACAGCCTGGTAAAGCACATTTTTGACAACTTGCGTCGGAGAACATTTCAAAAACTTGCAAAGTTTATCAATTGTTTCAGTTCCCGGCGTTTCCCGCTTTTCAAAAGTTGCAAATGGCGACGGTTCGGCATCAGCAGGCATCGATACAGCCTTTTCCACATTAGCTGCATACTGACCGTCTTCAGTATAAAGAACTTCATCCTCGCCCGCTTCAGCCAACACCATAAACTCTTGGGAACCAGAACCGCCAATTGCTCCCGAATCAGCATCTACTGCTCGGAATTGCAAGCCAGAGCGGCGCAGCATATTGCTATAAGCTTGAGCCATATCCTGATAAGTTTTTTTCAGGCTTTCTTCGTTAGTGTGGAAAGAATAGCCATCTTTCATAATGAATTCGCGACCGCGCATCAACCCGAAACGCGGGCGAATTTCATCGCGAAACTTAGTTTGAATTTGATATAGATGTACAGGCAATTGCCGATAGGAACGAATCATATCTTTAGCAATTGTAGTAATTACTTCTTCGTGCGTTGGGCCCAGTCCCAATTCTCGCTGCTGCCTGTCTGTCATTGCAAACATAATACCTTCAGCTTGAGTATAGGTATCCCAGCGGCCGGATTCCCGCCACAAATCGGCTGGTTGCAATTGCGGGAGGAGGCATTCTTGAGCGCCGGTAGCGTCCATTTCTTCGCGCACAATTTGAGAGACTTTTTTGAGAACTCGCCACATTAATGGGAGATAAGCGTAAATTCCGCTACCGATGCGCCGGATGTATCCGGCACGGAGTAATAGTTTGTGGCTGGGAATTTCTGCTTCTGCCGGGTCTTCACGCAGGGTAACAAAAAGCATTTGAGAGAGTCGCATGGCTGATTTCCTTAAAATACCGGATGATTGTAATCTTAGATTAACTTCTGATATTATCAGACGTGAGCCGGATTTGATTAAATATATGAATAAAATTTGGGCAAACTACGAAAAAGGTATGGCAGTATTTGATAATTGTCACTCTCCTACGGTGCAATCTCAGTGGCTTGCCTTAAAAGATGAAATAGGAGAATTTGTTCGAGAACCTAATTTAAGCGAAATTTGGGATATTGTTCATGCTGCTGGTCGATTGTTTTACAAACTAACCGGAATTCCTTTCAATTTACTGGCCTATCCTACTGTTCGCAAACACAGTCAACGTTTCGAGGAGTACGGCTGTATTCGCAGCATTCGGAACTGTGAGGGTAAATGCTGCGGCAAAAATTCGTAGCCTAGGCGGCGGCGCACCCGATATCATGTTTGTTGAATTGCCTGTAATTAGATTTAGAAACCCTCGATCGCACCAGAGTGATTATGCAGATCGAGCGCTCGGAATTATTAGCTCGTTTTGAGCCAAAAAATCAAACTGAATCCTAAATCGGTAACCCACTATACGATATCTGGGTGCACCGAAGATCACTTTACTACTATTGATAATGGGTGGCGATCGCCCCCCGCCTCAAACTTGCCCCTTTTATGCGAACTCTGCTGCTACCAGTCGCATAAAAACTAATTTCTGACTTTAGACGGATTTATTTTTTACCTTCTGCAGGCATAATAACAATTAAGGATGAGATCACTAGAAAAGTGATTTACGGCTCATCCAAATTTCACTAATAAGGGCTTCCGTAAGATTAAGCCTGACCAAAACAAACCACCATCTAAAGATTACAAAATCCCCTATAAATAAAGTTGGGGTAAATTTTCGCTATGCCTAACTCGGCATAAAAGTGTAGGAGGTAATTTATGTTAGAAAGCGAGTTATTAATGTCGCTGTACAGTCCCAAATTCAATATTGCCCAAATGCCAGTAGAAATAGATGTGCCATTTGAACACCCCGATCTCGGAGGGCTGATGTTTTTAAGCCCGCAGTTTTTCGTGGCATTAATCGCCGGAGTCATTATGGCTTTCGGCTTCCAATTCCTGTTAACAAATTTCTCGATCGCCGCCAAAATCTCAAATTGGGACGAGGCTTTACCCGACGGTGACGATGATGATGAGTCCGAAAGTTTAGGCACTAAAGTTCGGAAAATCGAAGGTTTAGTCGGGGGTTGGATTTTAGTCACCGTTAACCTGGCTTTATTTTTGGCTTGTTTTCTGGCCGTCAAACTAACTTCAATTGCCTCGGTAGACGGAGCGGCAATTATTGGTGTAGTCATTTGGTCGGCGTACTTTTTAACGCTGGTGTGGCTCGGTTCTAGCGCCGTCGGTTCCATGATCGGTTCCTTGATAAAAACTGCTTTTTCAGGGGTTCAAGGTGTCATGGGTACTGCTGGTGCTGCGATCGGCGGCAAGATGGCCAACGACCAAATGGTCAATACTGTAGAGGCATCTGTTGCCGCTGTACGCCGCGAGTTGAGTTCGGCGGTAGACCCGGATAGCATTCGCGAAACACTGCAAGATTATGTGGGTTCTTTGCAGTTACCGAAACTAGATGTTAAGGAAATTCGCGGTCAATTTGAAAAGTTGCTGGGCGATGCAGATATCAAATCTCTTGCGGGAAGCGACCTTCTGAAGAATGTTAACCGCCAGACTTTTGTGGATTTAGTTAAGAGTCGCACAGACTTTTCTGCAGAGGAAATAAATCAAATTTCTGACCAACTCGAAGGCGTTTGGAAGCAAACTTTCGGCAAGCAGCAAGAGCAGAAAGACCCGAATTTCGAGTTGGTTGATTTTCTCAAGTTTGCGGCTCCCGATTTGCTGAAGTCTGACGAACTCAACGCCAAGCTGTCTCAAATTCTGGAAAGTAGGGAAAACAAATCGGAATCCAGCAGCGGCATGAAGCGAGCAATGCAGTTGGGTGTGGGATCTCTTGTGAACACTGTTTTGTCGCGGACAGATTTGTCTGATTTGGATGTTGAAAAAATCACTGGTCAGTTGCAGCAACTGACAGCCAAAGGGACGGAACAAGCTAAATCTTTGGCTTCTAAGGTGGGCGACAAAGTGCCTGCGCTGCCTTTCAATACAGCTAAGGCTGATGTGGAAAACTACTTGATGAATGCCCAACCGTGGCATCTCAACCGGGAGACAATCAAGCAAGAATTTAGGGATGTGATTTACGACCCGGAAGCTTCTCCCGGAGCCGTTTTGCGCCAGTTAGAGCTGTTTAATCCAGATTATTTTGTAGGGATTCTGGGCCGCCGCGAGGGGTTTGCTCCGGAACAGGTGACGGAAATTGCCGAACAGCTTGAAGGTGTCCGCCAAGAAGTGTTGGAAATTGTGCAAGCTGCGGCTGGTGAAGAACAGTCTCAAGATTTGCGGAGCCGGATTGAGAATTATTTGCGATCGACCGGCAAGGAAGAATTGAATCCTGAAGGTATCGAGCGGGATTTCCAAGCGCTTTTGGAAGATCGGGATGCTGGTTTTGAGGCTTTGCGCGATCGCCTTTCGCAATTTAACCGCGATACTTTGGTGCAGTTGCTGGGTCAGCGAGAAGATTTCAGTCCAGAGGAAGCCGATCAGTTAATCGGGCGGCTCGAAAGTTCGCGCGAGCGCGTGATTTCTAAAGCTCAAGAATTGCAAGAGCAAGCGCAATCGAAAGCGCAAGAATTGCGACAAAAGGTAGAAGAGTATCTCCGCAATACTAATAAGGAAGAGCTCAATCCTGAAGCTATCGAGCGCGAGTTTCAAACCCTGTTAAGCGACCCGGAAGCCGGATTTAAATCGCTGAAAGAACGCTTGTCTCAATTCGACCGCGATACGCTGGTGCAGTTGCTGTCACAGCGCCAAGACCTCAGCGAAGAACAGATAAATCAGGCGATCGACCGGATTGAATCTGTGCGCGATAACATTATCCACGCGCCGCAAATGGTGGCAGATAGAGCTAAGCAACAGTACGAGGAAGTTACTGCAAAAATTGGCGAGTACCTGCGGAATACAAACCTGGAAGAACTCGATCCAGAAGGTATCACTCGGGATTTGACCAAATTGTTTGAAAATCCCAAAGAGGGTGCTTTGGCACTTCGGGATAGACTTTCTCAGGTCGATCGCGAAACTTTAGTCAAGTTGCTGTCGCAGCGGGAAAATTTGAGCGAAGAACAGATCGATCGGACGATCGATCGCGTGCAAGATTCGATTCGCAGCATCGTGAAATCGCCCCGCCGCTTGGCTTCTCGCGCTCAAAAAACAGTCCGGGATTTCCAAGGAAGTTTGGAAAATTACTTGCGGAATACGGACAAGGAAGAACTCAATCCTGAAAGCATCAAACGCGATTTGCAGTTGCTGTTTAGCGAGCCGGGAATGGGGATGCAAAGTTTGGGCGATCGCGTGAAGCACTTCGACCGATCGACTCTGGTAGCATTGCTGTCGCAGCGGGAAGACATCTCGGAAGAGGAAGCTAACAGAATTGCCGACCAAATTGAATCTGTCCGCAACCAAATTGTCGAACAAGTTCAAATGGTTCAGGACAAGTTTCAGTCAGCAATGGATGGTATCTTCGGGAAAATCCGGGATTACCTCAATTCGCTCGATCGACCAGAGCTCAACTACGAAGGCATCAAGCGGGACTTCCGCAAAGTGTTTGACGACCCGCAGGCCGGATTTGACGCGATTAAAGAGCGTTTAGGTGAGTTCGATCGCGGTACTTTAGTTGCCCTGCTGAGTTCTCGTTCCGATATTTCCGAGACTGACGCTCACCGGATTGTTGACCAAATGGAAGGAGCCCGGGACAGCGTTTTATTGCGATCGGAGCGCCTGCAAAATGAAGCCAAAAAACGCATTAAACAGCTCAAGAAAAAGACCAAGCAGCAAGCAGAAGATGCGCGGGAAGCCGCAGCAACTGCTGCTTGGTGGCTGTTCGGTACGGCTCTGACTTCTGTGGTTGTTTCGGCTTTGGCTGGAGCAATAGCAGTCGGCGGGATTTCGGGTTTGTTTAGCTAGATTTTCAACGAGTTTGAAATAAAGTTCTCCTGATTCTAGGCCGGCTGTTTGCCGGCCTATTTTCTTGGGAATAATATCAGAGTCCTTCAGGATTCTATAGTTGGCGGAAACACTCTCGATAAATCGAGCGCCAAATCGTGAAAATAAGGCAGATTAACAGACTCGTTGGGCAGAAAAATCAGCGTCCTGCGATAACCAAATTGGCCAGGGGCATTCTGATACGGCTCGCTGTAACATTCCAAGCAAGTTTGTGATAAATTAAATATCCAATAGTTAGAGATTCCGGCTTCAGCATAAAGGGGGAGCTTAACCTGTTTGTCGTAACTCAAAGAAGAATCTGCAATCTCAATCACCAACAGTATATCCCCTGGACAGGGGTGAGAGGATAGATAGTCGTCAGGGCGATTTTGTACGAGCGAAAAATCAGGTTCAGGTTCGCTGTTTGTCGGTAAAACGATGGGAGATTGACACTGTAAAGTTGCCCGCTCTGCTACTATGGCGCTTAATTCCCGCAATAATCTTCTCAGACAGGTTTCGTGAGCGGTACCTTTAGCTGCCATTTTCACAAGTTCTCCATTAATTAACTCAACTCGATCGTCCTCACCAAAGAACCCCAGTTCTGTCAGGCGGTGATATTCCGCTATGGTGAAGCGTTTTGCAGTTGCGATCGACATAACAGCCACCTCTATACAGGTCTGTTGCGATTATAGGCGATCGTCGATCGGCTAAACAATGCTAATCAGGAGCACCGCTCACAACAATCTTGTCAAATTTGCGTCATCCTTTGGTTGCACATTTCCCAAATTTTGGTGAGTTTACTCGACGAACTTATGTCCGGGATCATATCTGCCTTAAGCAAGATTCTAGCCTCACTATTTATTAGGTACTTTAACTAAGTAGCAAAAAAAAAGTTTTCTAAATAAGAAAGCTGAGCAATACATATTATTTTGGAGGCTTGAATGACATTTACTACTTCCGGTGCTTACGACCAAGGAAAAGCAGATATTCAGAGCTTGAGTGTAGACGACCAATTAGGTTTGCTGTGGTTTGTTTACACCGAAATGGGCAAGTCAATAACACCAGCGGCTCCCGGTGCTTCCGGTTCCGAAATCGCTCAAGGTTTGTTCGATCAAGTCAAACCGCTGCCGCACGAAGAACAACTACAAGTAATGCGCGACATTGCCTCAAAAGCCAATACTGAAATCAGCCGGATGTACGGCTCGATGAGCCCTGAAACTAAGCTGGCTTTTTGGTATTTCTTAGCAGTAGGAATGGACGAAGGAACTATTATACCCATGCCTCCCGACTATGAACTTCCAGAAGCAGGCAAAGCTTTATTAGGAAAGGTTCAGGCGATGGACTTTCAGCAACAAATTGATTTCCTTCGCGGTACAGTTTTAGTAATGGGTGCTGAAGCCGCTCCGGGCGCTGGCATTTAAAAATAGGACTTACGAAAAAAAACCCGGTTTCTCGGAGAATATTGCGTGTGGCAACGACGCATTTAGGAAGAAACCCGGTTTTTAGCCGTTTGATGCGTAAGTCCTCAAAAAGATTAGTAAGTAGCTCAAACTAATAGGCCGCGCCAGAAACCCGGCTTCTTCAAGAAACCGGGTTTCTGGCTGTTCTGTTTTTTTAGGTTGACGGCGAAGCTCCGCACTTTACAGCTAATAACTGAATTCAAGGGATCTGTTTCCCACAACTTCCGGCGCACCGACTGTTAAACGCAAATCTTCGCAGGCAACTGTTAGCAAGGGCTGACCTAAGTTTAAACTGGCAAAAGGACTTTCTTCTGCCACTTCTAATTCGCCTTTAATCAAACCGCTGCGAGACTGTAATCCTCCTTTAAACAACAGCAAATTGCGGCAGTCAGCGCTGAAAACATTTCCGCTAAAAGGCAGCGGTAAGGCTAAAGTTTGCTTGCTGTAATTGAGGCTGCACAGTTGACGGTTTTCTTGGCTAACTGTGACGCGGTAGCCTAGGGGTGCGGCCTTTACCGAATCGCTGCCTTCCCAACTAAATTGAGCTAATTCTTTAGGAAGTCCCCAAATTTCCCGTCCGCCGGCTACCGAGTTAGGGTTGTCTACGTAGATATGGGAAACCCAAGCGCCCCATTTTCCTGCATAATTGGCGATCGCGCTAACTACAATTAACTCATTGTACTCCATCACCGAACCCAACCCGTAGGAGGATATATAAATGCCACCTAGGGTTTTTCCTGGCAATAAAGAGACTATTTCTAACTCAGAGGGAACCAAGGGGCGCACTCGTGCCACATCTACCAATTGTAAAGTCTGAACAGCATAACCTTGCAGATTCCAAGGTGCAGGTGGGTATACCATTTTCAGTGATTAAATATCTGAGATTTTATCTTTATTTTAGCTTAGGGTCTCAAAAGCGACAGCCCTTTGCATTTTTTCACACATTGTTAGTAAATTTAGTCTATTTAAACAAATTAATATGTGGGCCTAAATTAGATGAATATTTGAATAGGGAATTTAGCTGCTAAAAAGTATGTATTTTACGGTACTATCGGGACGTATAAGCTGTTGTGCATTTAAATTGTATGTTGAGGGCGGGATCTCCTGCCCCCCCACAAGAGTGAAAATTTATTTTACCATGCAATTAAAATGCGGATTAGCTTAATACTAAAGTGTGGTGGGAAATTATTTTTATATATAACTCGGCGATTTAAATCGAAATGTCAACTTTCCTGCTATCTGTAAGAGCAGTTTTTACCCACAATACGTGGCTGTAACTAAAGATTTAAATAAACCAGCCCCCACAAAGGGGTAAATGATCATGTACATTTTTTGGATGAGTATCGAAGTAAAAATTGACGTGGGTTATCTGTTGTGTGGGGGCGGGTTTAGTAATATTGTTAGTTAAAATTAGATATTATTCGTAAAACCCGCCCTACAGACACTATCCGCGTTAATCCGCGTTCATCTGCGCTTAAAGACCTGCAAATCTACTTACTCGCATAACCCGTACTTACCAAAAACTCCCGCAACTTCCCAAAGAATTCAGTGCGATCGCGCCCTTGATAAACTCTCTCCAACAACTGCCAACCTTCCGCCTCCTGACCCATGACATACTTGTTCGCCATGAAGGCCGCCAAAACCCCCTTCACCTCCCCATTTTCACTCAAACGCTTGTTAGATTCCAGCCAAAGCTCAGCAGAATTTGTGTATACTTCCACCAGATACTCTTTGCTAACATCTTGCATTTTACCTTGGCGGTACTGCCAAATTTGCAGCGGAAAGCGGGAATCAGCGTAATTTGTAAAAGCCTCGGAAAATCTGCCGTCCTGACTCTTAAACTCTGGGATATCATTTTTGCCAAAATCGACTATTTCGTAACTCACATTGCCCCAGAAATGCTTGACATGAGTGTATTTGTTAGCTGCAGAGTCGTAGCGGTAAATAAACGAATAATTGCAGCAGCGGACGCCGCTTTTGATTGACACTAAATCGGCCAGCACTTCCGGTTCCTTGTCGCCGTCCAAATCACGGATTCGCAGCGATAAAAAACGTCCTTCTGATATTTCTTCGCTGGCTCTTGTGTCGGGATTATCAACTAGAGAACGAGTCGGAATCAGCACTGGTTCTTCTAATAAACTTTTACCGTCGCGGATAATTCTGATGCGGAGATTTTTAGCATTTTCTGCTTCTTTTACGAAAGAAACTTCCGCCCTAACTTTCCCCGCTTCCGAGATTTCTGTTGTTCTGGGCGGGCCGATATTCGCCGGAACTTGGGCGATATATTCGGCAGGAACTAAGGCTGTTTGGCCGGGTTTGGCGAGCGCCTGACAGAAAAAGGTTGCGACTTCGGCGCGAGTAACATTCCGAGTAGGTTCTAGCTGTTTAACAGCAGGATAATTGACCACAAGTTGTTTTTCTGTGGCGGCGGCGATCGCATTTCTTGCCAGTTCGGGAATTTGCGGCGCATCCTCAAAAGTCGCCTCCAAAACCTCAGCCGCCGCTCCCGTAGGTGTATATTTCAAGCCGCTGGTTAAAGCTACCAAAGCCTGCCAGCGGGTAATATTCAAAGTCGGGTTAAAGATACTGCCACTGTATCCAGACATAAAACCCGTCTGATAAGCTTCTCGAATTGCTTTAAAACCCCAGTAATTTGTAGGAATATCTACAAAGTCGATCGGATCGCGGACGGTTTTGGCATCGGGAAAAGCCATGCGAACCATCGCCGCAAACTCAGCGCGGCTAACTGGGCGATTCGGGCGAAAAGTGCCGTCTTCGTAGTAGCCACTGATGATTTTTTTCTGCGCTAACTCCTCTATGCAAGCTTGCGCCCAATGGTTGTTAACATCCTTAAATTTGGCTTGAGCAAATGCCGGCGCTACATTTCCGCCCGGAAACATTAAATTTCCGATGATTATCCCCAGCGCTACCACTAAAGCGATGATAGCTTGCCATCTGTGCGATCGAATCATAGAACAGACTCCTCTACTTACAAATTGGCGATCGAAACTTTCGGAAAATTTATATACTATCAGGTATATTAACCGGATTTAATACCATTTATTAAATTTTTACCGGCGGGCGACTAAGGACACGGCACTGCCGTGTCCCTAATTTTTCTAGTTCCTATAATAAAGCTTACTTCGACTCTAAAGTCATCTCCATCGCCATTTTTGTTTTGATTGTTGATTCTTGGGAACTGCCAGCAGTTTTAGCACTCATTTCGCTATTTGAACTAATAGACACAGTAGAGCGAAAAGGAATTAATCTATCCAAGCGCATTGTGGCTGCTCCCCGACCCTGAGAAGCAAAAGATTTTAGGGTTAAGGTAGTTCCAGCAGGCAGTTGGGGAGAGGTAATATTTTGGGGGTTTGCTTGCTGCTCTATACTTACATTCATAGAGGCAACTCCATCTTGCCAGCTAGCCAATTCATAGGTAGCAATGTCCTTCACATTAATACCACTGAAATCAGAGGAAGAAGAAACGCGCCATTTGGCTCCTTTTCCGACGGCTTCGGCAGGCAGCGGCGAGGCAAGTTGCTCTATAGAGTTAGACATTTGTCGAACCATTTGTTTGACGTTATTGTCAGCTCCTTCGGGCAAGATAATGTCGCCTCCTTTATGAAAACCGCGATTGTCCATGATGAAAGAGCCTTTCACTCCCACCATATTTTTGAGTGCGGAACGCATGGCATTTAGGGCGGCGGGCTGGGTATTTCCAGTATCACCGACGAGATCTGCATTAGTGTAAGCAAACTCGTAGTAAATATCGCCGTTGGGAGCGATTTTAGTGACTTTGGTCTCGAAAGTCATCACCGATACTGGAATTTTAGCCGCAGCCGAAGACTGACCGGATGCGGATATGTCCATATCCATTTTTACGGTCATCACAGTTGTTTCTTTGACATTGATAGCTGGTTTCAGACGCAGTTGCTGTCGGGGTTCCACTCCCGGATTTAGCAGTTCCACTTGCGGGGTTTTCGAGTTGGGAACAGGCGCGGATACGCCAGGGGCTGGCTGCTGCACTACAAGGGGAGTTTCTGCACTTAGAGAAGCAGGAGAAAGCTCGATCGCCCATCCGGCGCTCGCCAAACAAAGAGATGTAATAAACAGTGTTTTTTTCATTAACTTAATTTCCTGTTATCTGAATGTTAGCCTGTTCCCACAGTCGATCGACTGTCACGAATTTGTAACCTTTATACAACAGCAATGGAATTATTTTATCCGCCGAATCTGCAACATCTTCGCCGCCGCAATAGCCGTCGTGCAGTACAATAATAGATCCGTTTTCAGTTTGCTGCACGATGCGACTAATAACTTTCTTAACCCCCGGCCGCACCCAATCTTCCGGGACGACACTCCACATTACAGGGCGATATTCCCACTGTTGCAATAACTCTAATGTTCGCGGCGTAAAAATGCCGTTGGGCGGCCGCACGTCCAGGATTAATTTTGGGTCTAAATCGCAAGCTTTGGCAATTGCTTTTTGGGTGTCTTCTAAACTTTGTTTTAGTTCGTGGGTTTTGAGTTTGGGAAACGATATATGCTGGTAGCCGTGGAGGCCGATCCAGTGTCCGCGATCGTACACTTCTTTAGCCGTTTCTGGATGGCGGTCAACGCAAAAACCTAGCCAGAAAAAACTAGCTTTGATGTCGTATTTATCTAAAATTTTTAACAGTTGAGGTGTGTGCTGACGGTGCGGCCCGTCGTCAAATGTGAGGGCAATTTCTCGGCTGTTGATATCTCCCGTCCACAGACATCTGGGAAAAGCAGATTTGAGGATGGGATGAACGACAGGAAACAGGGGTGCTAGTGGCATTGATTAACCTTGATAAATGCGATCGGGTAGAAATGAAGCTGCGTTACAATAAAATAAAGTTAACTCAATCTAGGTAAATATGACAACTACGGTTGAGATTGGAACGCTAATTGTCAGCACGCCGGGAACTGGCGACTGCCGCCCCCGCATTGCCAAAACCCGAATTACCGTAAAAAATATTACTATTGATTTTAATGCTGGGCTGACTCCATAAAAAATTATTGATGAAAAACCGCATTTGACTCGATCGCAAATTTATGGTGTACTAGCCTAATATTAGGCGAAGCCAGACAAAATTGACGCAGATATAGCAGCAGAAAACGCTGATGAAAAGTGCTTGTAATCGGAATGTACGAGAAATTTGAGCAGTTAAAATATAATAAAACAGCAATAGTTAAAAGGTTATATTATATCTGAACAACTGTCTCTAATAGATGAGCAATTGCACTTCAAAAAATCTTTAACTCTTTTGATAGATCCTCAAACTATATCTGATAAATCGACCTCTATCTCGCGGTCGATGCGAGCGCCCTACCGTGTCTTCCTATACTGAACACTATCAAAACTAATCGACCAATCATCAAGGAGGAAAAATGACCGAGGAATATTTAGCCGAACGCACAGTTTCAGCCGTCTTTAAGGAAGAAGAACAATTAGACGGTGTAATTCGGCGGTTGCTCGATCGCGGAGTTTCCCGCGACCACATCTCAGTCATGGGAAAAAACTTTCAGTCTAAAACTAGAATTGCCGGGTTTCTTACTAAAAAAGATGTGATTTTAGGCGGTCTGCGAAGCGGGGCGATTTTTGGTTCCTTATTCGGTTCTTTTTTGGCTTTGCTAACTGGCGTCGGCCTGCTGGTTATTCCCTTTGTCGGTACAGTAGTCTCGGCGGGCCCGCTGGGTGCTGCACTGTTGGGTGCAGCTAGCGGGGCGATCGCAGGTTCGGCCGGTGCTGGTCTAGTTTCCGCTTTAGTCACTTTGGGAATGCCCGAAGACAAAGCAACTATCTATCAAACCCGCGTTGAAGCAGGCGAATTTCTCGTGATGGCAGAAGTCCCCGCAGATAAATCGGGCGAATTTCAACTCTTGCTAGAAAGTGCAGGCGGCGAAGAAGTTTCAGTTAGCGAGATGACCCTGCCGCGCGCAGTTAAAGGTCGCTGCAATAGTCCGGCAGATTTGTCTCCAGAAGTGCGATCGCACCTGTCGGAAGCAGCTCAAAAAACCTTTATGGAATCATACAACGCCGCATTTGATGAAAGCAACGACTCGATACAAGCCGAACACACCGCTTGGGACGCCATTCACCAGCAGTACGAAGAAGATGAAAACGGTGTTTGGACTAAGCCTTTAGCGAAAGTCTAGTCTTCCAATCGCAGTAAACTAATAAAAAATACAATGTAGCCTCTAGAACTGCGGTTCTGGAGGCTTTGACGATTTGAGATTTGAGATTTTATAATTGTGCAAGACTTAATGAGATTTTAGATTTTAGATTTGTGAAAAATTTAATTTTTAATAATTTGGGAAGGGCCGAAAGTCTCATTACTTTGTGAAAGTGGTATTGCACAAGGTTGCGTTGTCCAGTACAATCTATAGGCTTACAATATAAAATTGAGTTAAGCAAATGCAAAAATACGCTTGTACAGTTTGCAATTACGTCTACGATCCCGAAGTAGGCGATCCCGACGGAGGCATAGATCCCGGTACACCCTTTGAAGATATCCCCGACGATTGGGTTTGTCCCACTTGCGGGGCGAAAAAATCCGATTTTGAACCAGAATAAGCGAGAAAAAATTTGTCCGATCGAATCCTCAAAATTACAGTTATCGGCGGCGGTGCTGCTGGTTTTTTTAGTGCAATTACCTCTGCCAAAACCTACCCCCAGGCCCGCGTCACTTTACTAGAAGCTGGCCGGCAACTCCTGGCAAAAGTTCGCATCTCTGGCGGCGGGCGCTGCAACGTTACTCACGCTTGTTTTGACCCTGGTGTTTTAGTGCAGAATTACCCCAGAGGTGGGAAAGCTCTGCGCGGTGCTTTTACTCGATTTCAACCGCGCGATACTGTAGAATGGTTTGCAGGTCACGGTGTGAAGTTGAAAACAGAAGAAGACGGGCGAATGTTTCCGACCACCGACGATTCGGGGACAATTGTTAACTGTTTGATCCGGGCTGCTGAGGATGCCGGCGTAAAAATTCGCACCGGCGATGCAGTAGTTTCAGTAAATAAATTAACGGGCAACACCGCAGAGGGCGAACAAGGGGATACCGCCCCTAGGTTTGAAATTGAGTTGAAATCCGGGGAGAAATTGAAGTGCGATCGCATTCTTCTCGCTACAGGCAGCAATCCGTCGGGTTATAAGTGGGCAAAAGAGTTAGGTAATACTGTAGAACAGCCCGTTCCTTCTCTATTTACTTTTAATATTTCCGACAGCAGAATCAAAGATTTAGCCGGAATTTCTGTTCCTAATGCTAAGGTGAAATTGCCGGGAGCTAAATTAGAACAAAGCGGGCCTTTGCTAATTACTCACTGGGGTTTAAGCGGGCCTGCTGTCCTGAAACTTTCTGCTTGGGGTGCGAGATTTTTGCACGATCGCCATTATAAAACATCTGTGCTGGTTAATTGGCTTCCCCAGTACAATGCGGAAGTTTTGCGGCAGCAACTGCTAGCGGTTAAGTCGCAGTTGTCGCACCGATTGATTGTCTCTAGCTGTCCGTTTCCGGTGCCGCGCCGCCTCTGGGAACGTTTGACAAGTTCGATCGGGATTGATGAGCAAAAACGCTGGGCCGACTTATCTAACAAAATCCTCGATCGCCTCCTGCAAGAACTCGTTCAAGGCGAATATCAGATTGCAGGAAAAGGTGCATTTAAAGAAGAGTTCGTCACCTGCGGCGGTGTCAACCTCAAAGAAGTCGATTTCAAGACAATGGAAAGCCGCCGCTGTCCCGGACTTTTCTTTGCTGGCGAAATCTTGGATATCGACGGCGTAACGGGCGGTTTCAACTTCCAAAGTGCTTGGACTACGGCGTGGTTGGCCGGTTTGGCGATCGGCAAATGAACTCGATTTAGACGGGCAATTATTAAATTTTGTGTTATTTTTGAATTAAGAGGCACAAAATGTGATTGCTGTTGAGCCTGTAGAAGAAATTCGCAGTTTTGCCTCCTTCCACATCGGGGTCAAATACATGAAAAACGTTAAGCTGAAAACCCTAAAATTCCCGAACCACACTGACAGCCATCTTGACTCACCTTTGATAGAAAAAAATGGCTTGGTGGAACTTAACCCAAAATTTACAAATCCTGAATTTTTAACCAACTGGATTTTTGAGACAAACCTGTACGGCGAAGCAGTTTCAATCGACCACTTTGTCATCACATTTCCCACCCGAACCGAACTCGAAAACTACGCCGCATCTTTCCGCCCTTTCGGCGCCAAAACAGTTGAAGGCCCCGACTTGTTCCCGCTCAACTTTTGTGGGGAAAACATTAATGTTCCCTCCGACTTGTGGCTGCATTTAATGACCTTATTAATGCCAGCAGGCGGCTTAGTAGTATTAGATGCGCCCCACGCAGCCGGCGACCAAACAGACCGCTTCCAGCAAGAAAGAGGATTAGAAGCAGTTCACCACGTCGCGATTCGAGTCGAAAACGTGCAGAATGCTGCTAAAATATGGCAAAACAAAAACTTTAAACCGCTATCAGAACGTCCTTTAAACTCCGGCTCATTAACCCAGTGGTTTCTGCAAAACCCCGCCGGACAAATCATCGAATTAATAGAACGTCGCCCCGGCAACAACGCTACCTTTGACTGCAAAAACATCGCAGGTTTGCGCCTCAGTGAAATCCCAGGTTAGCACGGCAGGCAATATCCCGGCCCCACAGTTCCCAATTCAAATTTCCCAATTCAAAATTTATCTCGTTCCCAGTCTCTGACTGGGAATGCCGATTCGGAGGCTCTGCCTCCTGTCTTTTCACTAATAAAATATATGGTTGCCATAAAAATCCCCAAAGTCACTTTTCAACCCCCAACATTCAACTCACTTGAAGAAGAACGCCGCCACCGCAAACAGCGTTTAGCCGCCGCATTCCGATTATTTGCCCGCTTCGGATTCAGCGAAGGAGTGGCCGGACATATCACCGTCCGCGACCCCGAACACCTCGACCATTTTTGGGTCAATTCTTTTGGAATGCACTTTAGTTTAATTCGAGTCAGCGACCTAATTTTAGTCAACCACAAAGGCGAAGTTGTTGAAGGAAATAAACCCGTAAACGAAGCAGCATTTGCCATTCATTCCCAAGTGCACAGCGCCCGCCCCGACGTAATCGCAGCAGCCCACGCTCATTCTCCCTACGGCAAAAGTTGGTCGAGTTTGGGCCGCCTGCTTGACCCCCTGACGCAAGATGCTTGTTCTTTTTATGAAGACCAAGCTTTATTTGACGATTACACCGGAGTTGTTTTGGAAATCGAAGAAGCTAAACGCATCGCCAAAACTTTAGGTGAGAAAAAAGCCCTTATCTTACAAAATCACGGACTGTTAACAGTAGGTCAAACAGTAGATGAAGCGGCTTGGTGGTTTATTTCAATGGAACGTTCTTGTCAAGCGCAGTTAATGGCCGAAGCAGCGGGAAAACCAATTCTCATCAAGCCAGAATGTGCGCGTTTTACACAGCAGCAAGTAGGGTCTCACCGGATGGGATGGTTTAGCTTTCAACCGCTTTATGACATGATAGTGCGCCGGGAACCTGACTTATTAGATTAGAAACTCGGCGGTTGAAACCGCTATTACACAAACACAGTTGGCCTGCGGCAAATAAATAATGAAGGGGGTATTAAAGGCGGATTTAGTATCAGGAGTGCAAAACTTATAAATTCATGCTGAAGCCGAGTCCAACCAAGCTATCAAATCCTCTTGAGTGGTAAAGTCTAACAAGATTTCTCCTAAATCCTGTAGTTGTTCCAGAGATAACTGCTGGATGCGAGTTTTAATTTCTGGTGGGATTTCGCCAGTGCGCCGCGCGATTTGACGCAGGATTAATGCTGTTTCCCCCTCAATTATGCCTTCTTGGCGGCTTTTAATAATAGCACCGCGTTGGTCTTCAAAAAACATTTCCCGCTTTTCCAATTCCTCTAATTCCTTAAGGGTTAAATTAGTTCTGCTGGCGATGGAAAAAGCTGTTTGAATTTCGGGCATTGATGCAAATTTTTCGGGAATTTCCTCGAAGAGGGGAGCATTTTTGATAAAATAAATCCAGCTTTGAATTAGGTTTTCGACTTGTTCCAGTTCTTTGTTAAACTTGGGAAGTTCGACAAACACTAATTCGATTTCTCTGTTATAATACTCGAAGTTTTCTTCGAGTTCTTTAAATACAAAATGGGTGAGAAATTTTTCGGTATTCTCAAACAGAACAAAATCCGTAATTGTTAAAGCAATCAGAGGATTTAATTTCGAGTATCCTTCTCGGGGCCTGAGTTGAGTTGCGTAGGTTTTGGCGGCATTGTATACTACCCGTTTAGTAAAAGCTTCTACATTTATTACCTGCATTTCGATAATCACAGTTTTGTTGCCTGTAATTTTGGCTTTAACATCCAGGTAAGTGTCTTTTAATCCAGTAACGCTCGGCGCGGCGTAAGGGTCAATAATTTCTAAATCTTCAATGGTTGGCTGTGCGTCATAGAGCAGAGCATTGAGGAAGCTAATCAAAATGTCTTTGCTTTGGGGCGAAGCAAAGATTTTTTTGAAACCAAATTCTGTCTTAGGATTGATGAAATTGATAATTGGGAATTAGTAAGTGGTGTTTAATTGTGGTAATGATATCACAAAAGTCCTTCCATTTCTAAGTCTTCAATTATCTGCAATCCGCGCGGGTCGCCGACTCGCAAGAGCGAAGATTTAGCATCTTCCCGCACGCCCATATCTTCATCTTCTTCTAAAGCTTCAATCAGACCATCGATCGCCCCAGCGTACACTATATTATTCGGCAATTCCCGGGCCAGTTGCCCGATCGCCCAAGCGGAATTACTTCGCACAGCAGATACAGAATCTCCCCGCAGCGCTTCAATCAACGGCGGAATCGCAGCAATCACCACAGAGTAACCAACTTTTGCCATTTGACCCAGAGAACTCGCCGCCCACAAACGCACCGCCGAAATATCAGTTTTCAGAGCATCAATTAAAGATGGCAAAGTGCGGTGGTCGCTGCAATTTCCCAGGGCCCAAACTACCCCTTTGCGAACGTAACCGTTCCAGTCGCAGTTAAGCTGAAGAATCAGCGGTTCCACAGCATCGGGACTCGGATTTCGCCCCAACGCATAAGCTGCGCTCACCCGCACCAGGGGGCAACCGTCTCTCAACAAATTAATTAAATGCGAAATTGCTCGATCGTCCTGCAGTTCGCAAAAAGCCCGCGCCGCAATCATCCGGTGCTGAGGTTCTGGGGATTCCAGCAAAGGCAGCATTTCCTCGGGATCTGGCAGCGGGGGTTCGGATTCATAAATTTGATCCAAAGGGCTTTCCAGTTCCGTGTCAGTATCAAGGGCGTTGGAGTAGTCGTTATTGTTCATAAAAAAACTTTACCGCACAGAGGATGCTCCTCAGCAACTCAGACAACGGTCAACAGCAACTAGGATAATACCAATAAAAGTATTCCGAGGGAGGACTGAAGTCCTCATGTGGTTCATAGTGAGGACTTCAGTCCTCCATAAAGTTCGCAGTCAAGACTTAAGTGCCAATAAAGTCACAAAGTTTTCAGCTTCTTTCTGTATCAAAACTCTTCGTCCTTACTACAAACATTACATTTTATTTTTTAAAGAGACTTGAGCATCGAGAGGGAATGACTTTGATAGCCTAATTTTTGATAGAGATTCACCGCAGGCTGATTGCTCAGAAATACTTGCAAACCAATTTGCCGATCGCCCCTTTCCCGCGCCCAATTTTCAGCATGAATAACTAAAGCTGCACCGATCCCCAGACGGCGATGTTCCGGTGCTACGTACAGCAAAAAAATGTGAGCGTAGCGTTCTCCGGTGGTTTGGTCGATCGCATTTCCCAACCACAAACATCCGACAACCGATGTCAGATTTTGGACTTGAGATTGTGGATTGAGATACTGCGAGGGAAGCACCGGCAAAATTTCTGCCTCTTCCTGGCTGTTTTTCTGGCACTCTACCCACCAAACCGGCGTCTGGTTAGAAAAATACTGCTCGACAGTTTGAGCCAAATGTTCCAATTCCCCATCCGGGTAAAGCTCTCGGTAAGTCCGGTGCATAAACTTTACCAGTTTTGCCCGATCGAGTCCAGATCCTGAGCGCAGCCCGTAGCCCGGTATTAATTGAGCAGACATCAGCTCACCGGACACGCAAAGCGGAATAATTTAGCCCCAAGAAAATTGGATTCACTACTGCCGCTTGCTTTTGGGGGATCGCTTCCTCAATCGGTGCCGGGGCAGCCATGTCAGCAGGCAAAAAGATGCGAGCGCTGACTGCTACCAGAGCCGCAAAAAATACTAATATCGCTATAAATGGAGCAATGTATTGACGAATGATAGCCATAACCGCAAAAACTTGATTCTTGAGTTGATATTATCAAGTCTACCATAAAATCTTGTCAGCTATAATGGCTGCTATTGGGCACTTAGCTCAACAAGAGAGCGATCGCCAATACCAACAAACAGAAAAGATAATATTATGAGTGCCTCGCCTGCTGTTTATGAAGCTCTGGCTAAATCAATTGTTTTTTTGAATCAAAAGCCAAGCGCAGCCAATGAAGTTTCGCGTTTCCTAGATACTAATGGCTACTATATCGATCGCATATTCGACGACCCAGAAACAAACTTTTATGCGATCGGGTTCGGTTCATCTAATCCCGAAAACCCGCCAGCCCTCGTATTTAAAGGTACAGACTTCATCGACGGCGACGCTATCTTTTCGGACTCGCGGGACATTGGTTTACCTGAATTTGAAAAGAACAAAGATAATATCAAAAACTGGATAACAGAAATCGGTCAAGATACAGGTAAAAACCCCAGCAAATTATTGCCCGATGTCATCGGGCACAGTTGGGGCGGAGCAGTCGCTCAAATTGTAGCAACCGAATACACATCTCTGACCGGCGATATCTTTACTTTCAACTCTCCGGGAGTGTCAGCGAGTACATTCACCAGTTTTCGGAGAAATCTCAGCAGGGCAGGCAACAAAAATGTCACTCACTACATTGTCAGCGGAGATGTAGTCAGCTTGTTTGGGGAAGCATTTATTCCGGGTAAAGTATTTATCCAAAGTTTTACAGACCCGAGTATTAATCCCTTAACTGTTTTGGCAAAACATCGAGCTGAAAATTTGTTAACTACTCCGCCCGCGGGTTTTTTGCAGAGGCAAATTTCCGTAGAACAATTAAACAGTCCCGAATTTACTTATAACAACGACTCGGATTTTAACGAATTTATCGCTGCCCTAAATTTTCCCCTGGCCAATGTGTCAATCCCAATCCGAACCAGAGCGGGTGCAGAGAGTTTGAGAACAGCACCAGAATTTTCTTTTGTGCAGTTAATCAGACAAATGCAATACGGTTTAGCTCCCTTACAACCGAATTATTTATTAGGGGACGATCGCAACAATACTGCTACCGGCGGCCCTGGAGAGGATACAGTTATCGGCAATCGCGGTAACGATACTCTCAGAGGCAATCGAGGTAATGACAGCATCATCGGTGGTGATGGCGACGATTTCTTGTACGGCGGCAGAGATAACGATTATTTGGAGGGTGGCGACGGAAACGATTTGGTTTCCGGCGAGTTTGGCAACGATTTTTTAATTGGTGGTGCGGGGCGCGATCGCTTTGTATTGGAATCCGGCGGCGGAGCCGATGTGATTGTAGATTTTCAAGATAGTGAAGATTTAATTACACTGTCGCGGGGTCTAACTTTTCCTCAAATTAGAGTAACCCAAGCGGGTGACGGAGCTTTAATTACTATCCCGATTACTGGTGAAGTTCTTGCTACTCTCAGAGGCGTAGTGGCAAGCGATATTACGCGGGTAGATTTTGTATAGATTGAGGGCGAGAAAAATTTGTATTTTTGGTGGCGCGAAACCCGGGTGGGTTTTGTAGCGATATTGTTGTTTGTAACAAAAAAATGGCGCTTGAATTGTCCCTAAAAAGCCACTAAAACTGACCAATTAATATGGTTAATAAACGAAGTTTATTGTAAACTTAGTTAAGTAGCTGAAAAACTAATTCCCCATCAAACGACAGGAAATAAAAAAATATGCCCTCATCCCCCGCCGCTTACGAAACTATAGCCAAGCAACTTGTTTACATAGATAACAACCCCCAGTCTCAAACCTTAGTTCAAACGGGTTTGAGCGCTGCTGGCTACCAAATCGATCGCACTTTTGACGATCCCGCGACTGGATTTCACGCGATCGGCTTAATTTCCACCACCCCAGACAAACCGTCGGTTTTAGTATTTCGCGGCACCGACTCGCCCGTAGACGATCTTGCCAACGCAGACCAGCGCGGCGCCGGTTTCAACCAATTTGAAGCCAACAAACAAGCCTTAGGAAATTGGCTGACACAAATCAGTCAAGATACAGCAAAAAACCCCAGCCGTTTGCCACCAGACGTTCTGGGACACAGCTTGGGCGGCGCCATAACGCAACTAGCCGCCACTGAATTTACCTCTACTATCGGAGATGTTGTCACCTTTAATTCTCCCGGAGTTGATCAGAACACTGTCAATACATTCAAGCAGAAAGTCGGTGCCGGAAAAAATGTAACTCACTACATCGTTAGCGGCGATTTTGTGAGTTTGGGAGGAGAAGCTTTTCTCCCAGGAAAAGTAGTTCTTCAAACATTTACTAACCCGATTATTGACCCGCTACTTGTCTTAGACAAGCACACCCAAAGCGGTTTGTTAAGTTCTCCTCCTCCCGGCTTGACTCAGACTGAAATCTCTGTAGACCAGTTGAACCGCCCGGATTTCACTTTCACAGATTCCGATTATTTAGAGCTGTTAGCTGGCTTAGACTTTGCACTGCCTGCCTTGGGAACATCGCTGGAATCGCGCAGCAGTTTAGAGCAATTAAGAACCACTCCGGGAACCTCCTTTTTAGGAAACGTTGTAGCAATGAAAACTGCTCTCGATGTCTCCCAAATTAATAATTTAGTCGGCGACGATGCCAACAATACAGCATCAGGTTTGGCAGCGGACGATATTATCACTGGCAATGGGGGAAACGACACTCTCAGCGGTAACAAAGGCAACGATATTATTAGCGGTGGCCTCGGCAACGACCAGCTATTAGGTGGCAAAGGGGATGACAATTTGAGCGGGGGAGAAGGAGACGATACGCTCATTGGCGCAGGGGGTACAGATCTCTTAATTGGTGGCGCTGGACGCGACGTATTGGTGTTAGGAGTAGGTGCCGGTACAGATACACTTGTAGACTTTCAAAAGGGTCAAGATTTAATCGGTTTGAGCGGAGGTTTGACCTTCAACCAACTGATAGTTACTGAAGGCGATTTTTCAACGACGATTGAAATTGCCCGTAACGGCGAATTTCTTGCCAGTATTCCTAGCATTCTAAGTAGTCCGCTAACAGCCACTGATTTTATTGCGATTTAGTTGGGCGCTGGCAATACAGATATTCCGTAGGGACACAACATTGTTGTGTCCTTATTTTATCTTATGAAGGCACGCACAATTTATACCAGTTAGCGATTAAAAACATCCATATTCCTGTAGGGGCAGGTTCGGCTGAATATCGAAAAAGTAGTGCAGATATTGCTAAACCCACCCCCGCCCGAATCTTATAGTTATAACGATCGGACTTAATATTAATCGAAATCGTCCAGTCCCGGCCTGGGCATGGATGCTAATTTTTTCTCATCTTCTAGGGGCAGAAAGAAAATGGTCAGCATACCGGGAATCACAGCCAGTGAACTCATTAAAAAATAATTTGGATAGCCGAGATACGGTTGCAAGAAGCCGCCAACAACCCCCGGAATCAGCACTCCTGCGGCCATGAAACCTGTTGTAATCGCGTAGTGAGATGCTGCGTATTCAGGGCGAACAGTCCGCATCAAAAATACTGTATAGGCAGCTACGCCAAGTCCGTAAGTAAATTGCTCGATCGAATTTACGACATAAGCCCATTTAATTGCCGGTTGATTTATTGCCAACAACCAATACAACACGTTAGTAGAATTTTGCAAAATTGCAGTCGGCCACATCCATTTTCTCAATCCTTGTTTGGCAATTAAATAGCCGCCCAGCAACCCTCCAATTAATCCAAAAATTACCCCGTAAACACCTGATAACAGACCCATCTCCAAGGTAGAAACTGCCAAACCTCCTTGCTCAACTTGAGCCTTTAAAAATGAAGGAACCATTTTTAAATTAAAGGCATCACCCAACCTAAAAATCAAGACATAAGTCACAATCCAACCAATTTTATATTGCTGGAAATAGGTTTTAAATGCCTCGAGAAAGCTTGTTGTTTGTTGGGGGGCGTCGGCTTCTATAGCGTAATTTCTAGAATAGGGAAGATACCACCGCTGGAACAGATAAATCACCACAAACATAATCGCACAAATGCCAAAGGCTGTCGCCCATCCGTAGTTAAGCGCAGACACGCTAAAATCCGAACCGAAAAGTGACAGCGGAATGTTTTGATATGTTTTGGTGTCGCCTCCATTTCCAGTGACTAAATGCTCTTCTGCTAGTTTACCGGCCAAGACAACTAATACACCGCTCCCGGCAATGACAGCACCTCTATAAGCCGTGTTGCGAACACCGACAAATAGTGCTTGTTGCTCTTTATTGAGAGTGTTTAAATAAAATCCGTCAATGGCGATGTCGTGAGTAGCTGACACAAAGGCAATGGCTGTAAAAATGACCAGCGATATCACAATTGCCTGGGGCGTCAAAACACCAAAAGCCAGGAAAGCAAACAGAAAAGCACAAATGATTTCGGTGGTTAAAATCCACTTGCGTTTAGTTGAATACAAATCAACAACTGGGCCCCACAAGCCTTTTAAAACCCAGGGCAAATACAAAAGACTTGTCAATCCGATCAGTTGGTTGCTGGCTCCCATATCTAGCAAAAAAATCACCGACATTAAATTAACGACGGTGTAAGGCAGACCTTGAGCGAAATACAATACTGATACCCACAACCCAGCGTTATGCTTTTTTTCCATTGCAAAGATATTTTGGCTAGTTACTTATTTGATTTACTGAGTGCGATCGACAATTCCGGTCAATTAAACCGCTTGCATCACAGTATATGTCATTCCGATGCCAGCGGCAGCCATATAAACAGTGTATTTTAGCAGCCTTCTGACTCACAAATATTTCTATTTTTGGAATAACCCTGCAAAAAATTTTCTCCGTTAAAATGAACGAGGTAAGCGCGAACATTCTTGTCCCAATCATAAGTGCCATAGGTTCGCAGTAGTTCCAAAGCACTTTCTTCTATCTGATATGCAGTTTTTGGACTATTCACCGGACGTTCGGGACTGTCAGGATTAACAACAATTAAACCTGCATCTAGAAACTGATGCACCGTCTGGCGGCGCACAGTTTCCCGCGTATTTGGCGCATATTTTTTACTGTACTGGTGCTCCATAAATTCCATAATTGGTGTGATTCCCCGAAGTGGAGATTTTGCCAATTCCCAAGCTTCCTTTGGCTTGAGGTCAAGCAAAGCCAGAAGGGTTAAGGCGGAACGTTCGTTAAGCTGACCTTTTGGAAAACCCAGCGCTGCAAGTATTTCTAGAGATTCATCAATACGGTTCTTGATTGTCATTGGGCTATTTTCTAACGGATTGGGATCGTTCAGCAGTTGTCTCTCGACAAGTTGATCGAGCTCCCGCTGTGTAGGAAATATTTCTCCTATTTGAGCGCCAAGTAAAAGTAATTGCTCTACATTAGGATACTTCAAAGTGCGTAAATCCGTAGCATTAACTTGAGTGTGTCCGTTGAACAGTCGGAAAAACGCATCTACCAAGCTCGAATTTAGATAAACGGCCAATCCCCGCGCCAGGGTGAGCTCTAATCCGCGTCCCTGTTGGTGAAAGTAATTCAAATGGTTCTCAAAACCAACGCTAGAACTATTAATTTTATTGGCATCCCAGACAACTGCAACAATTCGCTTTTTCTCTTCCTTTGACGAGAAGCGCTTGCTCAAAACATAATGTTCGTTAGGTACGAGGAGTGCAGCCGTTTTTTCCGTGACAGCTAAAGCTTGATGCTTTCTCGTTGCTGTGGGATATTCAACACCGCCAGCCGAGAAGTGTGCGGGATAAATCAGCGGAACTGTACCGTTCTCAGGTTTTAGTCGCAAGTCAGAGCGAACCCGAAAATCTACAACTTTTCCGGTGGAAACTGTTAAGCCTAATTCCTCTAGGGTGCAAGTAAATTGAGCCATTTGCTCGACTACTTTCTGGCTGACATAATCCGGTAAAATCCGAATAAATTGCTCGGAATCATTGGGATTAATTAGGGCGGTATAGGGCAGTTGGTGAGACAAAACCAGGTCGTCGCCCACGCTGCTGCTTGAGGTAATTAGTACAGTATCTGGCTGTTCTATTTGTTTGGTGGCGCGCACAATAATAGTTTCTTGCAGCACCGCATCATCGCGAAATGGCAACTGTCGGGATTCAAAGATGTGTACTTGGCGTAAAGCCATCATTTGAAGGAATACTTTACGGAAATCTCGAAAGTATAAACCGTTGCAAAAGCTGCGGGGAGTAATCGACACTAATTCACCGTTTGGTTTGAGCAGGTGAGCAGCAGCCACTGTGAAGCCAGCGTAGAGATTGCTGGTTTCTAGTCCTATAGAACGCAGCAAGGTTCGGGCTTGGGATTTAGCGTCTATCTTGGCATAGGGAGGATTGATAATTGCATGGGTAAATTCCCGTTTTACTGGTTGTGTAAATAGATTGGGATGCAACATATCGGCGCTGTCTTGAATAAAATCTATTTCGCGAACCTCACAGGTAAAAGATATCGCAAAACGCTGACATTCAATACTGCATAATTCTAAAGTTTGCTTGAGGTATTCAATCAAAATAAGGTCTATTTCATAAGCTGTAACGTGCAGGCTGCGCGGTCTGTTTGGGCGCTGGCAAAGTTCGCCAACAACGGCTGCTAACAGCGAACCAATTCCTGCCCCGGCATCTAAAAGCGATATATCGGGACAGTTAAATTCAAACATTCCCGCCATCAAACTTGCGACTGAGGAAGGTGTTAAAAATTGTCCCTTTTCTCCTCTCTGGCTTTGCTGCAACTTTCGGGTTGCTTCTTGGCGCCAGCCATCTACTCGATCCAGTAAATTGCTTGCAGTTGAGTAGCTGTTACCCGGAAGGGCTAGCGTTTGAAAGTTCTGTACTATCATTTGTTCAAAAAGTGCGATCGCCTGTTCAGTGTATTTTCGCCCAAAATTGCACCGATGTGCAAAAATGTCAAGCGCACTATAAAATATATAACTTATCCAAAAGTATGTTGACTGTTCATATAGCTAGAGCCGGAGGTAGCTAACGATGACACAAACTCAAACCAAGCGTTATGATTTTACTTAAGTATCTAGGTGTAAGTTATGACAACTATCAACTGGAATGAAGTTTTAGATAGTATTTCAGAGAATGCAGAAGAGCCAGAAGTCGAAGATCGATTTGTCAAACGCCTTCTAAATGCACTTGGATTCACATCTGATGAGTGGGTACAACAGTTTAAAACAGGGAAGGGCACTGCTGATTTTGCTGCTCGCAAGAATCACGATGATAAATTTTCAGTGGCTAAGATTAACCCATACTTAATCATTGAAGTTAAAGGGAGAGTATCAGGAAATGCTATCATTAACTTAGCAGAAGGTACTCCCGCGTACAAAAAAGCTAAAGAACAGATAACAGGTTATCTTCTTGCTCCTAAGTGCCAAACATCTCAATGGGGGATGATCACTAACTCAACAGATATCCAGCTATTCCGCAAACATGGTAAAATCGTATTGCCTGCTACTGACTGCATGAGGATAACCAAAGATAATATCATTGAGAGTAATTGCTCAACTAGGGGAAAAAATGGAGCCATCAATAGAGAGAGCTTGTTGAATAGATTGATAAGCAGTTAAACC
>NZ_JAUBRN010000114.1:0-8416 GCF_036701875.1 Microcoleus sp. MON1_C5
TAATCAGTTACACTAACCAAAGGGTTAGGCTAACCGTCCCTGGATTTTTAATCCATTTAGGTTAAACGAATCGCACACATACAATTTAAATGCAGTACAGGTTAGAGCGTAAGTATTGTTAATGTTTCTTAGGATTTTTCGGAAAAGGAATGCCCAAACTTTCGTGAAAAACAACCTGAGTTTTATAAGTCAAGCGCCGGTTAACTTGTTTGATGATTTTTTCCAAAAGCGCATCGCCGGTTTTTTCTATTAAAGGTTGAGACATCGATCGAATAAACTTGGGAAAGCAAACCCCCACAGCCAAATCCAGCTTCCAGCTAGTAATGGTAATCGCAGGCGGCAGCTTAGCACGTTCCGAGCTCGGCCAATCGGCGGCAAACTCCTGAGACGGTACCTCCATCAGCTTCATTGCCGATCGAAAATCCACTTCATACCCAGGCGAGGTATAATCCGGAACCGGAATAGTCTTAATCAAATAGCAGCCTTCAGCGTCAGGCGGCAGCAACTCTAAACCAATTCTCGCTTCAACACGGTAGCCGAAAGCCCCAAAACGCCCGATTAATAAATCATAGCCGTTTTCTCCGAGCGGCTCGGCCTTCATCGGCGAAGCGCACTGGCAAAACCAAGTCTTGTGGTTGTTCAAATGCTTTGCCACCGTCTCCGCATCGGCGTACATCTCCATGCTGTCTTCAAAATGCGTGTGAAACCAAATCGGCTCAACTTCCTCTCCTGCATCCGCGCTTCCACTTTCGGGCTGTCGGAAACTCCCATCTGGGTAGCAATTTTCGTCAGAAGGTTCAACAGTTTGATATTCAGCGGAATCCTGCCTCATCGTATGCTCTCCTGTTATACACGCCAATCGATCGGGTTGGGGATGTGTTAAGGAAGTTTCCTCCCTACAATTGAGAAATGGATAGTTGCGCTATAGCAACAAAATTTACCCTTGTTCAGCATAACTCGACTTTTGACATACTCACCGCCCTAAAAGGGCGGTGATTCTTGACGCTTCATTGGGAGATGCTATCTTCATAGTCTTACTCTCTCTCTGCGTCCGTTTAGAGTCGTGGCAATGCCCTATCCCGACTTTTTTTATATTTTTGGCGGCGTTCTCATCCCTATCGTGTTGGGTTGAGCAATTTAAGCAAACCACCGACCTAATAGATAGGTCTAATTTTCCCCATTTATAGCCGCACTCAGAACAGACTTGACTGGTGGGTTCCCACCGACTAATTATTCTAAGCTCACGGCTAAATTTGTCGGATTTAGCTGAGCAAAATACCCTAAACTGATACCATCCCTGCCTGTTAATTGCCCTAGCTAATCTTCGATTTTTGACCATTCCCGACACATTCAAGTCTTCTAAAACAATTACTTGGTTTTCCTTGACTATTTGGGTTGACAATTTGTGCAGGAAGTCGGAACGAGTGTCGGCAATTTTGTTGTGCAGCTTGGCGATTTTTAGGCTGGTTTTATTTCGGCGTTTGGAGTCTTTCTGTTGGCGTGCTAGCTGGCGTTGCAGTTGACTAATTTTACGCTCGTATGTAGAATAATCGGGGCTTTTTACCTGCGTCCCATCGCTGAATACCGCAAAGGTTTTTAACCCTAAATCGATGCCGATAGATAAGTTTATTGGCGTGAGATTGACAGGCTGGATATCTACTACAAAGCTGAGTAAGTAGCGGTTTGCACAATCTTTGATTACCGTCACCGAACAGGGTTCGGATGGTAACTTCCTAGACCATATAGGACTGACATTCCCTATTTTTGCCAAGTAAACTTGATGGTTTTTAATCGAGAAAGCCGACTTGGTAAACTCGGCTGATTGCTTGTTGGTTTTTTTTTTAAACTTAGGCACACCTACTTTTACCCCCTTTCTTTTCTTTTGAAGAGAGTTGAAAAAGTTTTTATAGGCTGTTGCCAAATGTCTCAAAACCTGCTGTAAGGGAACGCAAGATACATCGTTCAACCAAGCTCTTTCTTCAGTTTTTTTAGCGCCAGTTAGCAGTGCAGACAACTGATTGTAGTTTGGCAACTTATCGGAGGATTTGCACAAAGCCAAGGCATCGTTCCAGACTACCCTCACGCAACCAAACAACTGAGCGAGGCTCTGTCGTTGTTGGTTCGTGGGATAGAATCTGTATTGATACCTTGCTTTCATAGTTTTCGTTTTCTGTTTCTACATTATACTACAGGATTGAGAGGGCAAGCGACAACAATTCACAGAAAGTAAAGCCCACGATTTCCCAAGTAAAGCCGTCCTAAAAGGACGGGGTTTCAAACCCATTTTTATGATGAAAGCATTTGTAGCAGGAGCCACAGGTCAGACTGGCCGCCGCATCGTCGCAGAATTGGTCAAGCGAGGTATTCCCGTGCGCGCCTTAGTCCGAAATCTAGACACAGCTAGACAAATTTTACCACCGGAGGCTGAGTTAGTGACTGGGGATGTATTAAATGCGACTTCCCTGGGCGATGCCATCGGGGATAGTACGGTATTGCTGTGCGCGACAGGAGCCGCCCCTGGTTTTGACCCGACAGCGCCTTACAAGGTGGATTTTGAAGGTACTAAAAATTTGGTGGATGCAGCTAAGGCTAAGGGAATTGAGCATTTTGTCCTTGTGACTTCTCTGTGCGTCTCTCAGTTTTTTCACCCGCTGAATTTGTTCTGGCTGATTCTGGTTTGGAAGAAGCAAGCCGAGGAATATTTGCAAAAAAGCGGCTTAACTTATACGATCGTCCGTCCGGGCGGTCTCAAAAATGAGGATAATTCAGATGCGATCGTCATGACTGGTGCGGACAAAATGTTTGAGAGCAGCATTCCCCGCACTAAGGTAGCCCAAGTGTGCGTGGAGGCGCTGTTTCAGCCGACTTCTCGCAACAAGGTTGTGGAAATTGTGGCGAAGTCGGAGGCTCCGCAAAAGAGTTTTGAGGAGTTGTTTGCCAGTGTGATTTGATTGAATTAGCCTCGCTTGGGTTCGGTGCGTCAGACTAAAAACACTTTGATTTGGATCTGAGATGTTGCACCATTGTCAAGAACAGGCTTTCCGGCCTGTTCCACAAAAAGTGCATTTTCTTGTGGGGTGGGCATCCTGCCCGCCCAAAAAAGGCTTATCGAGAATGGTGCAATATGTGATTTGGGTCAAAGATTTGGGCTGACGCACCCTACAACAATTTTCCGAGCGCCAAATCTGGCAAAATCTTAATAGTTTTACGATTCGCCGTTGAAATTTCCCTCTCCCAGCATGAAAACTCTCAAGTGGCCAGCTTGGTTCCCCTATCCGATTTCGTGGTTAAGGGCATTTGCTCTCGCTCAGAGTTTTAGTTTTGTCCTTCGCAGGGGCATTCCTTTTGTCAGCGACGATATCGGCTTTCTGACTCTACTGCTGGCGGCTTGGCTGATTCAGTTGCCTCTGTTTTTTGTGTTTCACTTGTTCGCCGTCAAAATCTTAAATCCCTTACTAATTATGCTGCCGGGGCGCTTGCGCGTTGCGCGCAAGTTCAAGCGCAGGCACACTGGTATTCGATCGCACTTGCGAGAAGGCTTGAATGCTGTTGTAGTGATTTTTTTTGCCTTTAATCTGTCGCTGTTGGTGCAACTGGCGATTTTTTATTGGCCAGCGCGATCGATCGATCCGGCTCAGTTACTAGCAGGAATATCTACCCTGACAAATGTTGCTGTAGCAGGTGAATTAGATTTCTGGCTGCTCAAATTGGCGGGGGTTTTATCGAGTTTAACGCTGTTAGCGGCCCCCCTATATCAATACGATTTTCGGGTGCGCCGGATGCGGGTGGCTCGAAAATGGGTTGAAATTTCGGAAATGGAAATGACTTTGCTGGAAGCTGAGAAATTTGGCCGTCGAAAAAGAGGTTTGCTGAGGCGATCGGAGATTCAAATCCTCGGATTTATACTTTTAATCGGCGCTGTGATTGGCGGCGGTGTTTTTTTGGTTGACAGTTTGCGGGGAAATCAGCAGTTGTCGCAGTTGGCAAGCGGGGTGGGAAAATTTCCGCCGCTGGCTATGAAAACCGGCGATCCTTACATTCGGGCGCTGATGCGAACTATTTCTGCTAGCGAGTCGAATGTTTCTCGCCCTTATCACGTTGTTTACGGTGGCAAATATATATTAGATTTGAGCCGCCATCCTGACTGGTGCGTGAAGATTGTTAAGGGCCCGAATCGAGGCAAGTGTACTACCGCTGCGGGCAGGTATCAATTTCTTACTACGACTTGGAAGGAGAAGGCGAAGCGCTATCAGGCGCGTCGTGCTAATTTTTTATTCTGGGAAGATTACAGTTTTGAACCAGAAGATCAGGATGCTGTGGTTTATGCCTGGTTGAGCGATCGCAAGTTTTGGAAAGCTGATATTCCTGAGATGTTGCGGCAGGAAAGATTAACTGAGGTATTGCGGATGCTTTCAGGAACTTGGACGAGTTTGGGATATGGAATTGAGAACAATTCTATGAGTTCTCGTTTGCCGAAAGTCTACCGGGCAATGCTGCGGGAAGAATTGGAAAATGGTGGTTCTTAGGGAGTTAAATGTTGGCTGTTGACGGTTGACGGTTAACTGTTAGCTGTTAAGCTGAGGTGCATCTACATTTTACAGTCAACTTTGATGAAATTATTGTGGGGTGGGCGTCTCGCCCGCCCGAAAAATACAACTTAAATGCACAATAGCTTAACGAATATTATTGGTGATAAACAAGCCAAAACGATTAAGAAATAACCACTAACAAGTAACGAATAACTAATCCTTCAATTTGGGTAAAAATGCTGTCAAACATTTGTACAATTCTAATCCCGATCCAGCTTGCAGCGGATAAAACTTGTCGAAATTAATGGGGTTTCCCGGTGCTAATTTTCACTCGGTTTTCTGTGCTGTTTTTGGGGAAATTTCGATCGCTACCGTGATGTTAATAATGTTGTTGTGCTGGGGGATTCCCCGGAAGCAGTAACTTTTGCCAGTGCGTTTGTCTGAATCGCTGCCGGTGATGTATCTGTCTTGTTTCCGAAATTGGATTTCTCTGAAAGGTCGATCGATCGCAAAGGAGTCTCGGTAGCGGTAGTCTCCGTCGCGCAAGATTTCGACAGTCGGCTTGATTTGACTTATAACTGTTGCTGGACTAAGAGTTAGCATCATTGATCCGCGTTCCTCTTGTGAAATCAGTGATTTTGCTGCCTGGTGGCTGAGTCGCTGTGGGCGATCGGCTTAAACAAACGCGCCGTGTAACAAATTAATAAAAGTTGTTATACAGTTTAAGTTTATCCCTGCCTATCGTGAATAATTATTTCATGGTTTTATCTCTGTTACCTATCTGAATAATAATAAAAATATCCAGCAAGCCCTGAAAAATTTTTCGGGCGCATATTAGGGATTAATTGACGATACTGCGAGGATACTGCTATGTTGTGCGTGACGCAAGAAACAAAAAATTTAGGGCGGGTTGAAACCGGAAATTCCCAACGCCGAGACTCTTTCACCTCTGCGTCTAAAAGTACCAGTATTCTCCGATCGCGAGTTTACAAAGATGAGGCTTTGGTTTCTGCTACCTTGGCCGGACTGCCAGCTCTTTTGGCATCCCTCGAAAGCTTTGGCGATCAGTAGAACTTGGCATTTTCTATTGCTATATATGGCGCATGGAGATTTGTGATAGCGCCTGCAAACCGAGCAGGGGCTGTTTTGATTGCACCTAAAATTCTCATCGATTTGAGTTGAGTTTGGCTGTACTGAACTCTTCCGGGACGCAGAAACCAGGTTGTTTACACAAAAACATTTTTATAGCCCTTTATTATGGTATGAAAAATGGTATAAAAACCCGGTTTATTGGTGTGTGTGCGTAAGTCTTGTGTTAACAAAATTTATTTGTGAGTGTCATCGGGTGCGATCGATGCCTCTACCTCTTGGGAGGAACGGCTTAACATAGAGTCGTGCAGGTGTTCGTTGTGCTGCCTTTCTTGAGCCATTAATTCTCTGGCTTTTTCTTCAGCAATTCCTTCGCTAGGTGTTTCTAGCTCGTGGGAGGAACGGTTGAGCATAGAGTCTTGCAAGTGTTCGCTATGCTGCCTTTCTCGTGCAATTAGTTGTCTAGCTTTTTCTTCTGCGTTCATAAGTAGTTTCTCCAATTGCTTGTTAGAACCGATTCTTATATTAAGATGCCACACTTCGAGGGTAAAGGTAGCAAAATTAACAGAAAATTTTACAAAAAATTGATAAATAGTTGAGTATGCTGGCGGTGGGTATCGGGAGCGGTGGTTGCCGAGCTAATTATTGCCAGACGCCGGAAAAGATATTCTTGACTGCGATCGCAATTCGATTTAAGTCTTCCTTCAGCAGCGGTGGCCAAGAAACTCCTCTGCCGAGTCCAGCTTCAAATTGCTGCAAACCTTCTACTGACAGTAAATGCAGTGCCGAGATCAATTGTCGATCGAGCATTGGAGATTCTTGCAGCCCTTCAAACAATATTTTTAAAGCTAATAAAATCGATGTCACCTGTCCGGGCACGGGGGGCTGACCTTGTTTGAGACGCATCAGGAAGGCGTCGGGATTTTTCTTGGTTTCCAGGGCCGTTCCTTGGTCGATCAGAAAACTGCGGGCTGTTTTGTAATCCATTTGACGTGCGATCGATCCGAGTGCAATTAATTAGCTGGCATTATATCACTTTTTGTCGCGCTCAATTTGGTAATATATTTCCATACAGCCTACACTACAGCTACTCGTGAGGTGCGCCCACAAGCACGGTACAGCTACTGATTAGAGGCGTAGCATTCATCCCACAGTCGCCTTGAGCGAACTGAAACGGACAGGGAAAAATAAAACAATGGCAAAACACCAAAGAAATAGCAGAAAATCCAAGATTTATCGCTACTTGTGGCTGCTTTTTTTGTGTCTGAGCTTTCTGTTAGTTCCGCTCATCAAAAAAATAGTGGCCGATACGCCATTCCCCCCACCCGCTCCTATTGAAAATAATGCTACTTTTGGAGCGAGGATTCAAAGGACGATGGGGCTACTTGCAGCTAGCACTCCAACAGACCGCCGCCAAGTGCGTATCCTCTTCTACGGTCAATCCATCACTCAGCAAGATTGGTGGAAAGATGTAGTGAAGGATTTGAGACAGCGATTTCCCAATGCAGATTTGATTGTGGAAAATCGAGCAATCGGAGGATTTGCTGCCCCGATTTTAATCCGTCCCAGCGAACACGATTTGTATCCTTTTTATCCCGACTTACTGATATTCCACGTCTACGGAGGCGATGAAGATTACGAAGCCCTAATTGCCAATGTCCGCCGCCGCACTGCTAGCGAAATACTCTTGCATTCAGACCATATTGACTGGATGCCGACAGGCAATAGCGACGATCCAAATTCAGTCAAAAGATACGAATGGCACAACACTCATTCTACTAAATGGCTGCCGGAGTTGGCAGATAAGTACGGCTGTGAAATCGCGGAAATTCGCGAACCTTGGCGCCAGTATTTGATAGACAATCGCTTGCAGCCACAACAGCTATTGAGCGACAGCATTCACCTCAACAATTGGGGAAATTTTCTCCTAGCTGCTCTCATAAAACCCCACCTGCGATACAAGCCAAATTCTCCTCAACAGCCGCAGGATTTAGTGAAAACCTATACAGTTGGCAGGGATGTTAAGTGGCAAGATGGCAAGTTGGTTTTAGAATTTGAAGGGAATAGAATAGATGCGATAGCCGATAAAACCTTCAACGGCAAGGCAATGTCTGCTAGAATTGCGATCGACGGCAAAAAACCCTCAGAATTTCCTGAACTTTACAGCATCACCAGACCTAGCGCTAGCCTTGGCGTTCCTTGGCCCGCTATTCTCCAAGTATCCAGCCAAAAACCGCTAATCGTCGAAGATTGGAAAGCCGTAATTACTGAGATTAACAGCGACGCCAGCAAGTTTAAATTTGACGTTGTAGGTTCTAAAACAGGTTACGACGGCAGCGGTACAAACGACGAAATGTTTGTCTCAAACTCGGGCCGCGTCGTGATTGAACCGAGAAACTGGTGGCTGAAAAATTCTTATGAATACTCTAAAAAACCGACTCCTAAAGGCTTTGAGATTTCCTGGCAGGTGCGACCAATGTTTGTGGATTCATACGTTCCTCCACAAATTGCAGATTCAAGCCGCGAGTATTCTACAACATTGGCTCAGAATTTGAGCAACTCCAAACACACCCTCGAAATCGTCCCCGAAACAGATGGGGAAGTGCCTATTCAGGCAATTCGAGTGTATCGCCCTCCTTTCTCCAATCTACCATCTAAAGTTGAGAGTCTTAAACCGCAGAACTCAGCGGATGAAGGCAAATAAACGCCGATCAAATTGCATCATACCAATTTAATATGAAGCTGCATAGAATAAAGCTTCCAGAATGAAAGTGTAAGAAGATAGTGAACTCATTTCT
>NZ_JAUBRN010000015.1:0-1149 GCF_036701875.1 Microcoleus sp. MON1_C5
GTTTTAAGTCGGGAAGTTTTTCCATTCCTTTATCTAATGTCTATCTCGTCTTCTTGTCAAGGGGGTTGAGCAATTACTTTTTTTCTTCAGCTAATCTGATTCCTTCTAAATCACATTCGCGGGGCGTGGTAAATTCTAAACTACCTTTTCCTTTTTTATAAGCAACTGCATAAATTTGATGTCCTAGTTTACTGTCTTGACTTGGCGAACAAATATAGTCATTTTCAATAACACTCCCACAATTCGGGCATTTCCCGACACCTCTGCTAATCGTGTTATAAACACTCGGATCGTACTCCCCATCATCCGTTTTAATCGTCGATTCCTTGCCTTTCTTCCCCTTTACCAACTCAAAATCAACCCGCTTCTGTTCCAAGTTAGGAATCGGTTTCACCGCATACCAATCACTCGTAACCTTTCTTGCTTCTCCCTTACCTGCATAATTACTCGTCTTACTCAACCACCAATTCGGACTCAAAGGCACAACCGACTGACAACTCGGACAAACCACCGTATGCGCCCACAAATAATTCTGCACAGTTTCCCCCGGTAAAGATGGAAAAAACTCAGCTAATCTTTTCTCGGCTTCATCCCCCACCCATTTCACCCATTTATCAATATCCTCCTGCAAATCCGGGCCAAATTTCAGCGGATATTCCATAGCCGCCTTCATCGTCACCACCGCCACCGGATTGAGATCCGACGCCAACACATTCAACCCGTACCGCGCCGCCTCAAACGGAATGCTTCCCCCACCCGCAAACGCATCTAAAATCGTCGGCGTGCGATTCCCCCACACTTTCTCGCAATAATCGTGAACCTTTTTAATTCGCACCGAAGACGGGGGAGTTTTGTAGAGTTTAATTTCCTTCCCCGGTTCCAATCCCAGCAAATATTCAAACTCTTCTAAAGAGATATCTGCGGGTAAAATCGACCCCAACACCGAAGCGCGAGAAAACGATAAAGGTTTGCGCGAATACCAGCGATGCAATCCTTTAAATGGATTGCCGCCGTGTTCGTAATAAACCTGCTGGTTTAGCAGATTCACCGGCATGATTTTCTCGATGAAGAGTTTGGGGCGCATGATTTTGTTGGTTGGTGGTTGTTGTTTTTAGGAACAGGCATCTTGCCTGTTCCACAAAGATTTAA
>NZ_JAUBRN010000015.1:1249-7721 GCF_036701875.1 Microcoleus sp. MON1_C5
TTTTATTGTGGGGTGGGCTTCTAGCCCGCCCCCAACAGGCAAGATGCCTGTTCCACAAAGATTTAATTTTATTGTGGGGTGGGCTTCTAGCCCGCCCCCAACAGGCAAGATGCCTGTTCCACAAAGATTTAATTTTATTGTGGAGTGGGCTTCTAGCCCGCCCCCAACAGGCAAGATGCCTGTTCCACATATTATCGCGCAAAATTTCACAATTTCAATCTCCCAATAAAATTCGCAAAGCTTTCAAAGCATTTGAACGATTGCCATTGGCAATTTTACCAAACCAATAATGTGCCTCTTCATTACTCATCGCCATAATCCCTTCGGCAATATTCGCAATTCGTTCGGTTTTCGATAGCGGTTGCAGCGATTGAAATAAAATCGCCAAACTTACGCCAGATTCTTCTGATAAAATATAAGGAGTTTGTCGCTGCTGAGATAAACTTTTAGGGTCGTAATTATTCGCTTTGAGAGTTGCATAAATTGTTTGTCTCGCCAAAACCAGAGCATTTCCTTTGAGTCGCCCCAATTTTTTAGCAGCAGGACGTTTTTTCTCTCCGGCTTTCTTGTAAGCACATTGGTAGAGTTCTAAGGCGAAGTTGTTATGATATAAAGGCAAAACTCGTAATTGAAATTCTTGCATGGTCTATGGGCGGGGCGGGTTTATGAGAGAGTTTATTTGAGGCGTAGATGGTTGGTAAAACCCGCCCCTACATTTTAATATACTACTCTTGCCATTAAATTTAAACGTTCTACTGGATTGCGTTCAAGCATTTGTTTTATACGGCTAATATCCGACGCATTTGCTGACAAAGCTGGCTTGAATTCTAAGGTGAGTTTCAAACTAACATTGGCTTGCGCGTCGGGGCTGTTCAACAAACTGTTGATAGTCGAGAAAAAGCTCTGAAATCCCCGCAACGCCCCTTGATATTCCAGCCGCACAAATTGATCGCCAGTTTGAATGCTTGCGGTTTGGTCGATTTGGGGTTGCCACGGCTGCAATATGGAAATTGCTGTTCCCAATTTGCGATAATCCATTACCTGATTCACAGACAATTCTAGCACTTCGATGCCTTGCACTTTGTAGTCGCTAATGCGATCGCCCAATCCCGCAAATACCGCATTAATCGTGCCGTCAATTTCGATAATCGGCGGTTTCGCCTCCCACAAACTCGGCTGTAGTGTTTCCACAACATAAGGAGAATTGCCACTATCTCGAAAGCTAGAAACTTGAGGATTTAGATTGACATTGGTTGCTTTTTCTGCTGTCTCACCGTTACCGTAATCGGCCACCACACGAAAAATAGTGTTATTAACAATGGTGGCGTCATACTCATCGGAAGGGCGGAAATTTCCCGCCACCAAACTATCATTTTGATACAAACTAACCGTCAGTGATCCTTTCGCTTTCCACCTTACGCGCACGGGTTTTGCCGCTTCTGCACTCGGCATCAATTGAGCGCTGAGTTCCACTTCTTTGGGCGCTGGAGGTTCGAGAATGCCGCGTCTGTACAGGGAGGCGCGATCGCTAAATTCGATCGTCTCCGGCAGCGCCAACAGGCTATCATCAGTTTTGATAAACAGTCTCTCCCCGACTTTCATATCCCAATTGCCCATTTTCAAACCTTCGCGAATCGTGTCCCGCAGCATCGAAACTTCCGCATCGAGGAGAATATTCAAACTCAAATCCTTCGCAAAAGCATCCCGCAGCGCCTTCGTCGTCCAACTATCCAACCCAGCAGGCCAAACTTTTTGCAAGATAAAAGCCGGGGCGAAAGGTTTAGCTTCTTCCGGGCGAATCTTGCCGCAATCTTTGAGGACTTTGAGAATCACATCTTGCTGGTTATTTTTGCCTTTCACCATACTCGCATCCTGGGCGGAAAGAGTGTAGTGCATCAATCCTTTCGGTGCTTTTACTTGGTCATTTGAAGGATAAAATAAATGGCGGTAAGTATTAGTCAAAGATACTCTCACATCCATATCTTTTGTGCCTTCCCGTCCCTTCAATTCCTTCTGCTGGCTTCCCGATAAATCTGCCATCCGGTTCTGACTTTTGAGAATATTTTGAATTGCTTTATATTCTCTGGTATTGTCGATAGCGTTTTCTAATTCTAGCCGATTTGCCACCAAAAATAACAAGCGATTGCGGTAGGTGCGAAACTTCCCGGATTCGCCGCTATTGTTGAAAATTCTCTCGATTAATTCCGGGGCTGCGTCGGTAGAAGCATTCACCGTGGCATCGTCAAAGTCGATCGCACACAACGCCACATCATCCGGGTTATCGTCTACATTTCCGGGACTTTCGATATTAGAAACTAGGGTAAAAAATTTCTTGGCAAAAATGCTATCTCGACGAATTCTCAAATCTTCTTTTGCAGCCAATATCGCGACTTGTTCTTTCTCCTCGGTAATGATTTTATTAATCGAAGGTTCTTCTTTAAACCGGGCTAAAGATGTGATCGGATCGAAGTCTAAATACCAGGCTACCTGCGTCAAAGTTTTTAAAGCGCGATCGACAAAACCGCTGTCAACCCCTGGAGTCAGCAGCGACAAATTCAACTCCGCCAGCCGAATTCCCGAAGAATTTCCCTGAGTCAGAGAATGCAAAAATATTGTTCTGCTTACCCAAGTAGAAAACGGCGGTTTTCCTGCTGCTATCCATTCCCCATCTTGCAATTGTGCGTAAGCCGGCCTACCATCGGGATTGTAGATATCAGCGCCGATCGCATTCCGCAAGGGCGATCGTTGCAACCGAGAAGTAAGATCGTTAGTAATTTCGGCATCCATCCCCACCGGAATATGATGCGTGTGAATCATCGGCACCCAACCATCCCGATTTTCCCACAAATGCCGCACGACTTGCGCGAACAATCGCAAAGCCCCCCGCGTCTTCTGGAATTCGGGAATAGAAGCAATTTTTTTAGTTAAAAGATTGAACAATTCCGGGTGAAACGGATAACTTTGGGCGATCGCTTCTGAGTATGACGCATCTTTGCACCCATCGGGCAAATTAACCCGGCAATTGCGATAAGCCACCAAATATTCCGATGCCGCTTTTTGCGCCGCTTCCTCGCTAACTCTGGCAAACACGCGCTGTTTGACGATGTTGTAAATTTCGATATCTGTAGAAGGGCTCAAAACCCGTTCTTGTCTTGCAGAAGCGCGCATCGTTTCTTGCAATTCTGCGGTTTCTTCCGCAAAAGTATCTGCTGTCGAGGCGAGGGAATAAACCAATACTAAATTATCGCAGGCTGCCGCCAAATCCATCAGGGAAAATAGAAAAGCTACCACTTGTTTGGCTAAATCGCTTCTGCCAATTTGTTTCGCTTTTGCCGATCGCAAATACCGCGCAATTTCATCTAAAATAATCACAGTCGGCTGTCCCCCCGTCAACCGTTCTAACACCGAAGTACCAGGACTGACGCCGTTTTTGTCGCTGCCTTGCAGTAACTGATAGCCTGCAATCCCGCCAATTTGGTAGGCAATTTCGCCCCAAAGAGTATAGGTTGTCAAGCCGCTGTCCGAGTGATAAACTCCTTGTTCTGGGTCTAAATCTCGACCGTCGATCGCTGCAACTTGTAAAGGGCGATCGGGAATCACACTAATATCTGTAAAGCGTTCCAATCCGACAATTTCTCGCCCTTGCTTGCAGATATGCCAGAGTGCAATTTCATCGTGAGTTTTGCCGCCCCCAAAACTCGTTTCCAAACGAACTACCCCAGCCCCGGCGCTTTGCTTCATCAAGCGGCTGAAAACTTCCCGAATTAGGGTTTTAATACCGTCAGTTGCGAAGGTATTGGCAAAGAATTTATTAGCATCTTGATAAACTTGAGGTGCAGTTCCTTCGACTACCAGCCGCAATTTTGCTGCAAATAAATCTAGAGACAAGTCTCCCGATAAAATCTCATCTCTGGGCACGCAGGTATCAAAGATTAATGGCAGCATCTCAAAGCTCCTTAACTAATAATATCAATTCCGCACTTCATCGGAATTATTCATCTCTCTCTTTTCTCCCTCTGTGTTCTCTGCGTTCTCTGCGGTTAAATCATTCCGATATCCAATAACTAATGACTAAAATCGACATTTCCCCCGCTGACAATTACCCCAACTCTCGCATTTTCAGCTTTCACAACACCTGAAAGCAAAGCTGCTGCCCCCAGCACTCCAGTCGGCTCGACAACTATCTTCATCCGTTCCCACATAAAAAACATTGTACTGCGAATTGCCTCTTCTGAAACTGTTGCCATATCATCAACATAATGCAGCACCAAAGGAAAGGTTAATTTCCCCAAAGATGGCGTGCGCGCACCGTCAGCAATCGTATCCGGGTTAGTAACAGTTTGCAGCGTTTTCGTGCGGAACGATCGCGCCGCATCGTCTGCTTGCTCGGGTTCTACTCCTATTACTTTACACTGCGGAGACAAAGTTTTTGCCGCGATCGCACACCCGGAAAGCAAACCCCCGCCACCGCAGCAAACCAGCAGCAAATCCAACTCCCCAACTTCTGCGATTAATTCCAGCGCCGCCGTACCTTGTCCCGCAATCACCCACGCATGATCGTAAGGAGGAATAATTGTCAAGTGCCGTTCTGCGGCAATTTTAGCCGCTAACTCTTCGCGGGAAACTTGAGTGCGATCGTACAAAATAATTTCCGCACCGTAGCCGCGAGTCGCTTCTTGCTTGACTTTTGGCGCATCTGCCGGCATGACAACAGTAGCAGGAATTTCTAGCAACCGTGCCGCAAGGGCGATCGCCTGCGCGTGATTTCCCGAAGAAAAAGTCAACACTCCCCGCTGTTTTTCGGCTTCAGATAGCTGCATCAAAGCATTGCAAGCACCCCGAAATTTAAACGAACCCGTGCGCTGAAAGTTCTCGCACTTGAAAAATACCTGAGAATTTGTGCGTTTGTTGAAAGTTTCCGAAGTCAGCACCGGCGTCTTGAAAGCTGCGCCCTGCAAGCGATTTGCCGCCGCCTCCACATCTGCGAAACTGACTGACAAGGGATTTTGGGCACAGAAGTCGGCGCTCATAGATTTTAGATTTGGGCGATCGAGGACTCTATTTGTAGGCTGGGCATTGCCCGCTTCACTCGTACCATTAAACTATAAATTTTTATCATTAGCTGTTGCGCTTAATTGTTAAAAAAGCTGTTGACTAAAATTAAAGCTATGACAATTTACTATCAAAAAGTAAAGGGCCGTTTGTACTTGCACAGGAGAGGGATTAATGAATACAAATTTAACCACCGCCCGATTAATTGTAGGGAAACGGCACGGCGCAGTGTGCTGATTTCGGATAATATCAAATCCGTTGGCATCGGAATTATTCATCTCTCTCTTCCCTTTCTCTGTACCCTCTGTGTCCTCTGCGGTTTAATCATTCCGATACAACCGGAATCCATATAACGGGTCAAATAAACCGGACTGGAGGGTGAAATTGCCCTCGCGAGTGCGATCGACTCTAACCCTGGACAACAACGCAAAAGAGGACTTGGCAATGCCATTTCCCTACCCAAAAAAGAGCGGCTACATTGTTTAACAATTACCAAAAAAAAGGACACAGCATGGCTGTGTCCTTACCCGTATCTTGTAGGGACACAGCCATGCTGTGTCCCTAACCGTACCGCTGATATCCCGATTAGGATTCTTGCCGTTTAGAACAAGAACAATTCAGTATTACCGGTCGGTCCCAAATTGACATCGACAGTGGCAAACAAACTGTTACCACCAACCGTAGAACCGTTGCTATCGTAATACAGTTTAGTAGACAAACCGTCGTAGATAGCCATGATGGACGGCCCGGTTAAAGTTGCTTCAAACACAGTTACATCAGACACTGTGCTGCTGTAAGCGTAGAAACTCGAACTCAAAGGCCCAGATCCGGTTGTAAAGGCTGCAAAACCAGTGCTGTCGAGGTTAATTACATCATCAGTAATGCTGTAATTGGTAATGAAATCCCCGCCGTCAGCAGTAGTTCCGCTGAACACAAACACATCCAAACCAGCACCGCCGTTGAGAGCATTAGTTCCCACACCACCGATTAAAGTGTCATTACCGATGCCGCCGTTGAGAGTATCGCTACCGCCACCGCCGAAGAGGCTGTCATTGCCATCGTCGCCGGAAATGCTGTCGTTACCCAAACCGCCGTCGAAAATGTCGGCACCCGAACCGCCGCTGAAGATGTCAGCAAACTCAGTACCAGTGACGCTGTTATCAGTCGCATCTCCGGTAAACAAGACAGGAGTGGTGAAGTTGTAACCGCCAGCACCTGAACCGAAATTGTTAAAGGCGATGGGGAAAGTATTTCCAGCCGTAGTTAAATCGGCAACACTGCCTGAGTTGGTAGTAGTACCAGTCACAGTAGTGCCATTGGCAGAAGCGGCGATCGTACCTGTGAATACAAAGTCCGCCGTTCCCAGATTGCTAGCAGCCGTACCCAGATTCGCAATAAGCGTCGAACCAGCGGCTACGGT